>MVCQ01000009.1 GCA_002059205.1 Candidatus Latescibacteria bacterium 4484_107 | reverse complement strand
AATTTCCCCGTGGTGCGCACCTGTCCCACCAGGTCGTTCGTCTGGGTCGAAAGGGCGATGTCCATCAGGCTGACATAGCGCGGAACGTCCTCGTACGGAATGCGTCCCACGAACGCGATCCGATCCCGCACGCCAGAGGCATCGGCCCGACGCTTCAGATGAGAAAGTCCGCTTCCGTCTCCGATCATGATGCCGAACAGGGGGAGGTCCTTCAACAGGGTTAGGACTTCCACCAGCTCCCAGCCGTAGCACATCTCCCGTTTCCGGCTCCAGTTCGCCGTCCCCATCACACCCACCGTGACCACGTCCCGATCTCCCACGATCTTTCTCCGAAGCGCCGGATCGCACCGATACCGGCTGTGACTCGGATCTACCCCGTCGGGGATCACGAACACGTTTCGGTACCCGTGCGACTCCAGATATCGGCGATGCTCCGTCCCCCGAACCGTGATCGCATCCGCCCAGCGCCCCATTCCCACCTCGAAGAGATGCTCCGTCCAACACGCCGAGAAACCGGCTCCGCGCGCCCGGGCCAATGCATACCGCACGTCCCCGGTATCCAGCATCCGCTTCGCGCCGATCATGCGCCCAAGCAGGAAGGCGAAAAAGGCCCACTTGTCCGGCTTGAAGGCATAGATGAGCTTAGGCCGGGAGTTGTGGATTTCCAAAGCGATTTCGATCCATCGCCGCCATCCCCGCTTCGACTTGAAGAACCATCGGAGTGTATAGTCGCCGATTAGATCTTTCGTCAAACGCCGCGCCCGATGGCTGACAATGCTCTCCGGGGAGTAGGGAACGACAAGGTAGATGGTGTTCATAGTCAAGGCACTCGTATCGCCCTAAAGACACCAAGGCACAAAAAAATCCCGGAAGCAGGGATTTTCGGTGTCTTAGGGGGTACGAATTTCTCTTTCACGTTTTGTGAATGCTCATTTCTGACACAGCCCAACCACCAGCATCTCCAACAATAACCGCTTGTTTCCATAGCCGGATTTCAAGCGATTTTCCGTATCGAGGAGGCGCTCCATTCCATCTTGCAGCGTCTCCTCGTCGAAGTGCGCCGCCTGGGCCACGTATTTTGAGAGAAAATACGGCGAAATCCCGAGGCGTCTGCTCCACTCCTTCCGATCCACCCCCGTCTTCTTCCAGCCCGCAATCTTGGATAAGGCGGTCAGATGACGCACCAACATCCATAACATCCGCCCGGGCTCCTCGCCTTCATCTAACAGATTCCGGAGGATTCCGAGGGCCTCGCCGGTTTTTTGCGCGCCCACTGCATCCGTCAGATCGAAAATACCATGGATTCTGGAATGGCCCGCCACCTCGACTACGTCCTGCTCTTCGATGCGCGGGCGATCCCCCACAAAGAGGAAGAGCTTCTCGATCTCGTTCGCCAGATCCTGCAGACTCGTGCCCACGTGAAGATGCAAAACCGCCGCGGCCTTGGGAGAGATGGGTCATCATCGGAAAGGAAAGCGCCGTTTGGATCATCCGCTCCAATTCCACGTCGTCGCCGTAGAATACGTCGTAATTGAACGTTTTCGTGGCCGGATCCACCACGCGAGAAAGAAGCAGGGACAGGGCCTCCTCCCGCTGAAAATTTTCTCCGATGAGCAAATACCCGCTCCGAATTTTTCCGGCCTCGATTTCTTTTGTCAGTTCGTGATCGGTCAAGACGCCTCCTCGATGTCCTCGAACTCGGCATCTTCCACGTCGCCGAATGTTTCCTTCTGGCTTCGCCGCGCGTTCGAGCTTTTCCTATTCCGAACGCCTCCCCAGGATGTCAGGAGGGATCGAACCGATCGGACCATCAGATAGAGGGCGGCGCCCCACAAAATAAGTTTGAAAAACACGGGAATTCCCCTCGTCTTAAACGTGAAATGTAAAACGTGAAGCAGGCATTACCAATTACGAATCACCAGGGCTTGCGATTCAAGCCCCGCCGCGTATCTTCGGACAACGCTTTTATAGTATCTCATATTTCTCCAAAAGTCAAGTCTTTTCTGGGAAAACCCTTGACTTTTCCGCCCCCCTCTTATATATTTCAACACCCCCCAAAAACGAAAGCCCTCACTATGCCCCTTCAAAGGAGGAACGTATGCCCAAGCCATCCCAACAAATCAACGTGGAATTGGGGGAAAAGGAGTCGGAAGGCATCTATGCGAATCTGGCTCTGATCACCCATTCTCCCTCCGAATTTATTATCGATTTTGCGCGGATCCTTCCAGGGCTGCCCAAAGCCAAGGTGCACGCGCGCATTGTGATGACGCCGCACCATGCCAAGCTGCTCAGCCGGGCGTTGGGTGAGAACATCGGAAAGTTCGAAGATCAATACGGGAAGATCACCACCATTGACGGCGAGACGGAACGCACCATCGGCTTTCAGGTCGAAAAGACCAGCACTGCAAAATAGCCGCCTCGTACATAGAGCTCAAAGCGATTCACCGCAGAGTTCGGAGAGCGCGCGGAGAACACCGGGCGAAAGGTAAAACAGGAAGCGCGCGAGGGGTTCATTTTGCACTTTTCACTTTGTATTTTTCATTTTTCATTTCATAAGTTCCCAGACAAAATCATTTTCATATTCCCACCACGAAATACACGAAAAAGACCAACGCTCAGCAAATCCTTGACTTGGGAGGGGCTCTGCGTCCTTTGCGTCTTTGCGGTGAAATGGGAAGTTGATTTTGTCCATCTACTTAGTTCTCACTTTTTAGTTGTCATTTTCTCTGCGGCCTAACCTATCCCGCAATTTTTCTTCAGTTAAGGAGGATCCCTCATGTCCCCCATAGGAAGTTTTACGTTCGTTCTGCACGCCCACCTGCCCTACGTGCTTTCCCACGGACGCTGGCCCCACGGCACGGATTGGCTCAACGAGGCCGCCTCGGAGACCTATATTCCGATCCTCGATGTGCTCACCGATCTCGTGGAGGAGGGCCTTTCTCCCAAACTCACGATGGGCATTACGCCCGTTCTGTCCGAGCAGATGGCCCATCCCGTGTTCCGGGACGAGTTGGAATCCTACCTTGAAATGAAAATTCAAGCGGCCGTCAAAGACCAGCAGAGCTTTCTGCGGTCCGGGGATCAACGGATGTCCGACCTCGCCCGGATGTGGGAGCTCCATTTTACGCGGATTCGGGATCATTTTCGGGAGCGGTATGGCGAGGGCCTCATCGCGGCTTTTCGCCGGCTTCAGGATCAGGGGCATATCGAGATCATTACCTGTGGCGCTACGCATGGATATCTTCCGCTTCTGAGCCGGGATGTCAGTGTGCAGGCGCAGGTCAAGCAGGCCGTCGCCACGCACACGCGTCTGTACGGGCGTCCTCCCCGAGGGATGTGGCTTCCCGAATGCGCGTACCGTCCCCGATACGAGTGGGCGCCTCCCGTCGGTTCCTCCGGGAAGCCCCGTCTCCGAAAGGGTGTGGAGGAATTTCTAAGCGAGAACGGGATCGAGTACTTCATCATAGATTCGGCGATGCTTCGGGGCGGGCGGGCCATCGGAGCGTATCTCGGACGATTCGAGGGATTGAAGCAGCTCTGGGAGCGTTTTTCCTCCGGGTACACCGAGCGCGCCGTCGAGGTGGAGAAAACGCCGCGAGAAGCCTATTTCGTGCATTCCCCGGCTTCGGAGGGATCTCCGGTGGCGGTGCTCACGCGCGACCCGGAGACCGGGCTTCAGGTCTGGAGCGGGGAACATGGATATCCCGGGGACGGCAACTACCTCGATTTTCATAAAAAACATTTCCCCGGAGGCCATCGGTACTGGCGGGTGACCAGCGCGGGGAGCGATTTGGCGGACAAGCAGATATACGAACCCGAACGGGCGGCGGCGCGCATTCCCGAAAATGCGGATCATTTCGTGGATTTGATCAAAAAAGAATTGAATGCCTATCACGAGGAGACCGGTAAAACGGGAATCGTTTGCGCTCCTTATGACGCGGAGTTGTTCGGCCACTGGTGGTATGAGGGCCCGGAATTTCTTCGTGGTGTGCTCCGCCGGATCGCTCTGGATCCGGAGCTGGAATTGACTACGGGAACCCGTTTTATCGAGCAGACGCCGCCCGTTCACATCGTTTCTCTCCCCGAAGGTTCCTGGGGCGAAGGCGGCTATCATTACATCTGGCTCAACGAGCATACGGAGTGGACCTGGAAGCACATCTATAAGGACGAGGCCCGGATGCAGAAGCTGGCTCGAACCTTCGGCGCCACGTCCGATCCCAAGCTCATGGACATCCTCCGGCAGGCCGGCCGGGAGCTTTTGCTGCTTCAGGCCTCCGACTGGCAATTCCTCATCAGCGCGTGGAGCGCGCGGGACTATGCGGAACTACGCCTGGTCGAGCACCACGAATGCTTCCAGCGTCTGGCAAAGATGGCTAAGCTTTACGGAGAAGGCAAAGAAGTGGATCCGGGCGAATGGGTCTTTCTGGAGGAATGCAAGCAGCGCGATCAACTCTTCGAGGAGTTGGACGTGCGGTGGTTCGCGGAGGTGGAGGTTCCCGTCTAACGAAAGGACGCTCCCGTGACCGGAATCGAACGCATTCAATGCGCAGTGGCCCACAGGGAATCCGACGTGGTCCCCTACGATCCGTATGGTTCTCCCGGACATGCGCTCAGGACACGAGTTGCACAAACTGATCAGGAAACGATGGAGAAGGCAAGGACGGATTTCAAATCGGTGAAACAGAATACGTGAGACGGAGGCTTGTGCGTCTTTGAGGATTTTTCGGCGGCTCTTCGGTGTTTTTTTGCGACCTCATAAAATCCGTTCATTCATCTTTTTGGAGAAAAATCTCTTATGAACCTGAAATGGTTTTCTCTTTTTCTTTTTTTCTTTTCGGCTTCGATCACTTCCGACGCACATGCTCTGAGTATTTACGTGTCCGGCGGCGGCCAGGAAGGTCAGGTGGGACGCTCTTTGTCCAGGCCGCTCACTCTCACGGTAAAGGACGAGGCGGGTCAGCCGGTGAGCGGGCTGAAGGTACGCTTTCGCATCGAAGGAGCAGCAAAGGGTGCCCGGCTTACGAGCCCCGACGCGATCACGAATGAGGAGGGGATCGCAAGCACGTTGCTTTCCCTCGGCAGGGAGATGGGGGACTATACGGTGACCGCGGAGGTGCTCAGCGAGGACGGAAGCACGGAGCGGGTCTCCTTTACCGCCACGGCCCTGGACTGGAAAAAAATTCTGTTCTACATCGTCGGCGGATTGGGGCTGTTTCTCTTCGGGATGCGACAGATGTCCGACGGGCTGCAGAAAGTGGCCGGCAGCCGGATGAAACAAATTCTGGGAAAGCTGACCGCCAACCGGATCATGGGCGTAGGCATGGGCGCGCTGGTCACCGGCATCATCCAGAGCAGCAGCGCGATGACGGTGATGACCGTGGGCTTCGTCAACGCAGGATTGCTTACGCTTGCGCAGGCCATCAGTGTGGTAATGGGCGCGAATATCGGCACCACCCTTACGGGACAGCTCATCGCCTTTCCTATTCATAAATACGCACTTCCCATCATCGGCATCGGTGTGGCGATGCACCTGTTTGGGAAACAGAAATCCACCAAATTCTGGGGACAGGTGCTTTTGGGATTCGGTATCCTTTTTCTGGGACTTTCGACGATGACCGGGGTGGTCAAGCCGCTGCACCATAGTCAGAGTTTCAAGGATATCTTCGTGGCGTTCAGCCACAAACCATGGCTTGGCGTGCTTGCCGGTACCATCCTGACGATGACTGTCCAGAGCAGCAGCGCCACCGTAGCCCTGACGATGGCGCTGACCGCGGGCGGGCTGATAGATATCCAAGGGGCCATTCCCCTGATCCTCGGAGACAACATCGGGACGACGATCACCGCGGAGATCGCCTCCATTGGGACGAGCCTTGCGGCGAAACGCACGGCCCGGGCGCATTCCCTCTTTAATATCATCGGCGTGACCTACATGCTGTTGGGGATCTACTTTCTGAAGGTGGATGGCGTGCCTGTTTATTATTACCTCGTGGATTTTTTTACGAGAGGACACCTGAACATCCAGCCGGACGGCCTGACGTTTGCGGATGGAAACGTCCAGCGGTTCATCGCCAACGCGCACAGCATTTTCAACGTGGTCAACAATCTGGCGTTCATTCCACTTTTCCCGTTTTTGGTCAAAGCCGCCAAGTTTTTGGCTCCGGGCGAAGAAAAGGTAGATGTCTCACGTCCCCGTTTTTTGGAGGAACACTTGCTCAGCCAGCCCGCTATTGCGCTGGATCAAACTAAGAAGGAGATTGTACGGATGGCGGGCATTGTCAAGAGCGCGGTGGGCGATGCGATGGAGGCGTTTCAATCCGGAAGAATCAGCTTGATCGAAAAAGTGGAGAATCAGGAGAACGCGACCGATCACCTTCAGACGGAGATCACGGGCTATTTAGTTCGCCTCTCCCAACATGTGATCTCGGAGGAAGGCGCGCAGGAGTTGCCCGTGCTGCTGCATACGGTCAACGATTTGGAGCGCATAGGCGATCACGCGATCAACGTCGCGGAACTCACGGAGCGCAAGGTGGAGCAAAAGATTCCCTTCTCCGACGAGGCGATTCACGAACTCGAGAGTATGCACAGCACGGTCCAGGAAATGATGGATTGGACCATAAAGGCTCTGGAGGATGTGGACAAGGAGGCAGCGGAGAAAGCGCTGATGTGCGAGAACCGGCTGAATAAGATGGAGCAGAAATTCCGGCAAACGCACGTGCGTCGACTGAGCGGAGGAGAGTGCGGGGTCCTGTCTTCAGTGCTGTATGTAGATATGGTGTACAACTTTGAGAAAATCGGCGATCACCTCTCCAATATCGCCGAGGGGGTGCTGGCTGGACTGAACTGGGAGGGAGGCGGCCGGATCGCCGAACTTCACGCCGAATTGCACACCTTGCCGAAACTCCCTGTTATCCCCTCAAAGCCGGATTCGGATTGAAACCAGAGGAACTCGGGCTCGAAAGGTGAAGCCGCGCAGGACCGATACCAGAAATAAGAAAACCAAAGAAAAAAACCAGGCCTTCCGAAAAAAACCTGGTTTTTCTTTTTGCAAAAGCGGACCGCTGATCCCGGCTCTTCGCCCCTCCCTGTTTTCCTCTGCGCGCTCTGCGTCTCCGCGGTGAGTATTCAAAATTCAAGGGTGCCCCGTTTGAGGTTTTTTTCGTCCTGGAGAGGGGGACGGACCTCCTGGGTAAGCCGGTGCTTCGGGCAAATTTCGGTGGGCTCGGTGCCGGGCTTGAAAAGTTCGTGGAGGACGCGGGGGCAGTATTCCGTGGCGATCTTGTGGGTCTCGGCGCAGATGTCCAATTGCACCACCGTAGCGGGAATGACAAAGTCGGCTACGGGAAGATGCAGCGAGTCGTGCGCGGCCTTCATAAAATGAGCCCAGACGGGCAGTGCGACGGCCGCACCGGACTTCCGCTTACCGAGTGAAATTTTTTCGTCGAAACCGATCCAGACGCCGGCCGCGATCTGGGGAGTGAAGCCGATGTACCACGTGTCCGCAAAATTGCCGGTGGTGCCCGTCTTTCCTCCCGCAGGACGCTTGAACCCATATCGCGTTCTGGCCCCGTAGCCGGTACCGCCTTTTTCCATCACGGATTGAAGCATGCTCGTCATAATGGCGGCCGTTTCCGCGCTCAACACCTCGTTTTCCGCCCCCTGGCTGCGTTCTTCCAATATTCGCCCATCCCGATCCACGATGCGCAGAATGGAGAACGGTTCCACGTGCACCCCTCCGTTCGGGAACACGCAAAAGGCGGAGGTGAGATCAAAGAGCGTGACTTCACAACTGCCGACCGCAAGGGAGTAAACGGGAGCGATGCGCGTCGTGATGCCCATTTTGTGGGCGTATTGAACCGCCTGTTCGGGTGAAATTTTCATCAACAGTCGGATGGTCACTAAGTTGCGGGATTTTTTCATCCCTTCTCGGAGCGTGATGGGGCCGAGAAATTTCAGATCGTAATTCTCCGGGCGCCAGAGCGTGCCATCCGGCATGGGGACGGAGATCGCCGTGTCGAAGATGATGTCCGTAGTCCGGTACCCGTTGTCTATGGCGGCGGTGTACACGAAGGGCTTGAACACGGAACCGGGCTGGCGGAGCGCCTGAATCGCCCGATTGAATTCACTTTCTTTGAAATCCCGGCCACCGACCATCGCGAGGATGCGTCCGGTGTGCGGATCGAGGGCCACGAAAGCCCCCTGCACAATGTGCGTTTTCCGGAGCGAATCGGCCAGGGCATAGAGCGAATCGCTCAACGCATGGGAGACGGGTTGTCCCAGATCCCGATGCAGCGAGTCTATGCGGGCTTGCGCCGCAGCGGCCGCTTCGATCTGCGCGATGCGTTCGTCTATGGGTGCTTGAAGTTCCGCCAACTTTTTATGGAGCACCTCCTCGGCGATTTTCTGGAGCCCATAATTCAGCGTCGTGTAAATCGTCAGCCCGCGCTCATAGATCGCCTCCGTGCCGTAGCGCGGATCCTCCTTCAATCGGCGGCGAATGTATTCCGTGAAATAGGGTGCTTTCCCGCCCTCCTCCCGTTTCGGACGCACGCCGAGCGGTCGGCTTTGGGCTTCCCGCGCCTCCTCTTCGGATATCTTCCCGCAATTGGCCATCACTCTGAGCACCAGATTCCGACGCCGAAGTGCGCCTTCCGGATACACAAAGGGGGAATAGCCGCGCCCTTTTAGTTGGGCCGCGAGGAGCGCGTATTCGTCGAGACGCAGTTCGTCGACGTTTTTTCCGAAATAGGTCTGAGCCGCGGATTGGATCCCATACGCCCCGTGTCGGAAATAGACCTGATTCATATACATCTCGAGGATTTCCTGCTTGGAGTACGTCCGTTCAATACGGATCGCAGTGAGCGCCTCCTTGATTTTCCGGCTCCACTTGACCCGCATCGTCAGAAAAAGATTTCGGGCGAGTTGCTGGGTGAGCGTGCTGGCGCCCTCCACGATGCCGAAATGTCTCAAATCCACGTACGCGGCTTTCAGCGTGCGCCTGAGATCAATGCCCCAATGGCTGTAGAAGCGCCGGTCTTCGATGGAGATGACGGCATCTATCATCGCCTGAGGAATGGCTTCGTACGGAAGCGGGATGCGTTTTTCCACGGCGAACTCCTTGAGCACCTGCCCGTCGGAGGAATAGACCAGGGTCGCCAGTTTCGGTCGGATACGCTCCAACTGCTCTAAGGAAGGTAGATCCCGACTGAAATAAAAAGCGAGCGCGGCCGCGAGGAACAGGATCAGCGCGCATGAGATTGGGAGACAGATCAGCACTTTTTTTAAAAAACTATGCATAGGGCATCTTCCTTGTGGGAAAGTACGGCACACGGTCTGATGAAGAGTGAAACGGAAAGGACTGTTGAGAAAGATAGTGATTTTCGGGGGAATTGTCAAGCCTTTATCTGCCTCCATAGCCGACACAAGTTTTGACGAAAAGAGGTGCGCTATCAAATCTTGAGCGGACAGGATAAGTCCTTCGAGGTCTGTCTGACATCGAAAGACTATGGTGCCACACCGTCGAAGAGGCAGGATAGTCGGCGGATAATGCCGGAGCGATGCAAGGACTTATTTCAAGCCGTTGAGACGCCTCCCCTCCATTTTGGGGAGGAAACGTCTATTTTTTTGCTTGGAATTTTTGGGAAAATGTGATATCTTTCAGAAGATTACCGCGCTTTTTCCGTAAAATCGTATTATCTTCCGTGCATGCGGAGAAACTGAATCCCTCAGTACGAACACGAATGAGAGTGGAAACGATGATCCGAGACAGTTTGATTGTAGCGGAAAAGGAACTCATGGAGCTTTTTGCCTCCCGGAGCACTAAAATTCTTATCATGCAGATCGGAATCCTCGGTGTGATTTTCGGAGGATTTATTCCGTATTCCCAGGGGCGATACTGGATTGCCGAGACCTATCTTCTGGGGTTCCATTTTGTATTCGTGCCCTTTGTGGTAACGTTCCCGTTCGTGACGGACTGTTTTGCGGGAGAGCGGGAGCGAAAGACGTTGGAGACGTTGTTGGCTACGCGCCTGGATGAGAAAGCCTTGTTCCTTGGAAGAGTTTGTCGGTCTTTGCCTTCTCCTATGTTCAGGTGCTAATGGTGGTGCTGATAGGGATGGCGACGATCAACGCATACTGGTGGATCGAGGCAGGCGGGAAAGGGCTTTTCCTGTATTCGTCTCCTGCGCTTTTTGCCCTGTTTGGACTTTCGGCGGCGATGGTGGCAATGGCGACCGGGATAGGCGTATTCGTCTCCCTCCGGGCGGAGAGTGTGCGGGCTGCGCAGCGGATTACCGGCGTGATCAGTCTGGCGATTTTGTTGCCTCTGTTTTTTGTGCTGGCGCTGCTTACCTTGGACTGGCTTTCCGTGATGGCTGGTTTCGGCATCGTCCTCCTGTTGACCGTCCTTCTCTCGATCCTGGCCATCCGGTCTTTTCGTCGGGAGCAGTTGGTGTTGGGCATGTCGAACTGATCGCTCTCGCAGAGACGCCGTATTCCAGGTGTCTCTGCGGTGCTCCTTGAAACTCACAACCAAGAGGAGGAATACCATGACTTCGGGAAAAAAGGGGGTCCTGCTTATGCTGTGTCTTTTCGGAATCATGCTCTGGGGAGCGTGCGAATCGCCGCAGCCCGATGCCAAGCATGCCCCGAAAAACAATCCGAATATTGCCCAAAAGGCTGATGCCAACCTTGCCCCGCGGTTCAGTCTGAAGGATCTGGACGGGAATCCGATGAAATCGGACTATCAGGGGAAGATCACGCTCGTAAATTTCTGGGCTTCGTGGTGCGGCCCGTGCCGGATGGAGATCCCGGATTTCGTTGAACTCTACAAAAAGTATAAAGATCAAAAGGTCGAGATCATCGGCATTTCTCTGGACCACGAAGGATCCGAAAAGGTGCGATCCTTTGTGAACAGCTACAAGATCAACTATCCGGTCGGGATGATTGACAAGGAGAAAGAGGTGGCCCGCGCGTTCGGAGGATTCCGGGGCATTCCCACCACGTTTATCATAGACCAGAAGGGACGGATCTACAAACGATACGAGGGCGTTCGAAGCAAGGAGGTTTTTGAAAACGACATCAAAACCTTGCTCCAGCGCGGGAAATAGCCCCTTTCCCAATTACGAATTTCACCGAGAATGTACGCGAATTACGAAGTCCAGCACACCCATCACCCATTAACCAATCACCAACTGTGAACACAAATGAGAACACCTCCATCCTTCCCACTCATCCTGTCCATGCGCTTCCGGGCATTGGCCCCAAGCGCGCTCAAGTGCTGGCGTCCGTGGGCGTGGAGACGGTTAAAGATCTGCTCTACTATATTCCGCGCCGCTATATAGACCGCAGCAAAATCCTGCCCATCTCGCAGCTTCCTCTTGGGGAAGAGGTGACGGTGCTCGGTCGCGTGGAACGCTTTGGAATGCGTAGAACTGCGAAACGAGGGAAAGCCCGTTTTGTCCTGACGCTTGGGGACGAGACGGGCTTTCTTTCTTGCGTCTGGTTCAGCGGGACGCGCACTATGGAAAAGATATTTTCCGTGGGGGATCTCGTGGCGGTGAGCGGAAAGGTGACGCTTTACGGAGAGAAGCAGATCACGCATCCGGAGTTTGAAATTCTTTCCTCTAAAGGCGAGACGAATCTTTTGCATACGGGGCGGGTTATTCCGCTGTATCCATCCAACGCGGAACTCAAAAACGCGGGAATGGACAGCCGGGGATTTCGCAGGATCATCAAAGCGGGGCTGGATGCAGTAGCGCCCGCTATCCGGGACGCGCTGCCGGAGACGATCCGCCGCCGTGGTGACCTCCTTCCGCTTTCCGAGGCGCTGCATGCGATCCATTTTCCGTCCTCTTCGGACGAAGGCGAGGCCGCCCGGAGGCGGTTGGCATTCGACGAGTTGTTCTCTATGCAGGTGCGTCTGGCTCAACAGTGGCAGCGCCGGATCGCAGACCCGGACGGCATTGCATTCCCTTGTGTGGGCGAAAGCCTTGCGAAGCTGTTGCAACGGCTCCCGTTCGATCTGACGGAAGCGCAAAAAAGGGTGATGCGGGAAATTCGGGCGGATATGAAATGCCCCAGGCAAATGAATCGGTTGCTTCAGGGCGATGTGGGTTCCGGGAAGACCCTGGTGGCGTTGATGAGCATGTTGATCGCTGTGGAAAATGGACATCAGGCCGCTCTGATGGTCCCCACGGAAATTTTGGCTGAGCAGCATTTTTTGACCACGCACCGTCTGTTTGAGGAGCTTGGAGTACGCGTGATACTCTTGGTGGGTGGAATGAAAAAGGCTCAGCGGGAGCTGGCGTTGAAGGAAATCGCCGATGGAACGGCCCGGATTATCGTGGGCACGCATGCTCTTATTCAGGAGGACATCGCCTTCGGTCGTTTGGGGTTGGTGGTCATTGATGAACAGCATCGCTTCGGCGTGATCCAACGGAAGATGCTGGGCGAAAAGGGGAGGAAGCCCGACGTGCTGGTGATGACCGCCACGCCGATTCCGCGCACCCTCAGTTTGACGATGTACGGGGACTTGGACGTCTCCATCCTGGACGAGATGCCCCCGGGGCGCAAACCCGTCCGAACGGTCTGGCGGACCTCGTCGAGCCGAGACGGGGTATTTCGGTTCGTGCGGGATCAGGTGAGCGAGGGAAGGCAGGCCTATATAGTATATCCGTTGGTGGAGGAGTCGGAGAAGATGGATCTGAAAGCGGCTGCGGAAAGTTACGAGGAACTTCGACACGGCCCCCTAACCGGTCTCCGTCTGAAATTGCTGCACGGCAGGATGAAAAACGAGGAAAAAGAGGATATTATGCGGGCGTTCCAAGCCGGCGAAGTGGACGTTTTGGTGAGCACCACAGTGATCGAGGTGGGGATGGATGTGCCCAATGCCGCGCTTATGGTCGTCGAGCATGCGGAGCGGTTTGGATTGACACAGCTTCACCAGTTGCGAGGTCGTGTGGGGCGGGGAGACCATCTGTCCTATTGCGTTTTGATCACCGACGAACACTTGTCGGATGAGGCCAAAATGCGCCTCGGAGCGATGACGAGAACCCACGATGGTTTCCAGATCGCCGAGATTGATTTGGAACTTCGCGGTCCGGGGACATTTTTCGGAACGAAACAATCCGGAATGCCCGAACTGCGCATAGCCGACATGCAGCAAGACGCAGCACTGCTTGAGCTTGCCCGGCGGGAGGCATTTGCGCTGATCAGGGACGATCCTTCGTCGAGAGAGTCGGCTCATCAAAGAATTCGAACGGCCTTCGCGAAAAATTCCCCGGACAGGATGCGCCTGATCGAGGTGAGATAGAGGACGCCAGAGCGGAAGCCGTCAGGTGCGTCAGGGCAAAATGAGAAGCGCAAATCAAAAACTACGGGGCGCAGGGGCACAGAATACAGCCCGTGTTTCAAAAAATGAAACATCCTCCTCAGAGCCCACGAAAAAAAGGCCACGAAGCATCAACTTCTCGTGGCCTTCATCATTTACGCTATGTATAGTATCTACTTCGGCGAGAAAATGAAGGGATATTCGTACGTCAGATTTCCCTTCTCCTTGCCAACAGTCTCAAACCTAAATCTCCGTATGATCCTGACAATACAACGCTCCACCTTCGTATTTCCCAACGTGGACTGAACCACTTTGGCCCCCGTTACTCTTCCATTTGCCCGAACAGTGAAACGCACGACGATTTTCCCCTTCAGTCCAGGATTGCTCTTGAGCTCACGTTGGTAGCAGTAAGCAATTTGGGCACGGTGCTGCGCGATCATCGCTTCGATGGCATCGGCGCCTCTTCCGGCCGTAGCTTCGGCAATCTCCTCGATTTTGGTCGGTCCCGACATCTTGACTTCGAATTGAGCGTCCGATAACATCTCAGCGGCTTCTAAATCAGCCTTGCTCATTTTCGCCTCGAGGGCCCTTCCCTTCTTTATCTGCCTTTTGATTTCCTTTTTCGAGCCCTTGACGCGGCTGGTAACCCGTCTATCTTTGGACAGATCGGCGCTAACTCCAAATTCTGTACCCAGATCCGAAACGCCGAAGGCCCCAGCCCCAGCGGAAGAACCCGTTTTGGTCCCAGAAGTGCGTGCTCCCCCCGCGGGCGCAACTACAGTGAGCATCGCGAGAAGTCCCGAGCTTTCCAATGCGGCTGCCTGCGCCTCCTTTGCTTTGGCTACGCGAGCTCCGACGGCCCGCCTTCGCTCCTCCCGCACGCCTTCCTGCCTCTGCCGCGCCTCTATAGCGGGCTCCTCCGGAGCGGCCTCCATCTCCTCGGGCTCCTTCGCAAACTTCTCATCCACGGTCTCCGCACCAACGGCCAGTTCTTTTGTCTCAACCTTCACTTCTTCGAGAGGGGCTATCATTTCCTCTACGCCCGTGATCAGCTCCACATAGTACGACGCGGCATCCTCGCTCAAGACAGGTTCGGGAAAGTTCAGCATGCGATTCCCCAAAGTAGCAAGCGTCGAGAGAACGATCAGGGAGATCAGAGCGGCACCCAAAAAAGGCCAGTTCGCCTCCTGAAACGGCTTTTTTCTTAGCGCATCCGGAAAGGTCATAACGGCTACCCGATTCACTGCCCATCACCTCCTCAGCCCGCCAAGGGCCCGTACGGTTGTTCATTGACTCTGGGACTGGGACACTAACAGTTTGATCTTGCCGAATTGGCTTTGCCCACACGTACCCATCACCTTGATTAGAAGATCGAGGTCAATGTCTTTGTCTCCGATGATATTGACCTCTCCTTCAAATGGCTTACCAAGCTTCTCCACAACGAGTTTCTGTTTTGCGGCTTTTTCCAGAAGAACTTGTTGCAGGGGAGCTATTATATAGGGAGGACCGTAACCCCTTCGGCACTGGTCCACTTTGATCCGCAAGGCATCGTCCACCATAATATATTCGTCGTCCACCGAGATGTTTACCGCCAACACAGGAACTTCCTCCGCGATGGACTCCGGCAATGTATATCCTTCCGGGATGCTGATCAGTTTCCCTGTCGCCGAATAGCTCTTAAGCAAGAAGACCAGGATAATGGTGAACATGTCCATCATGGAAGTCAAATTCAGCATTTCACCAGAAGACGATCTGGCCCTGTGTTTTTTCGAGCGCGATACCGCAGGCATTGACGTCCTCCTTTATTGGACTTGAACTTTCCCCGGAGAGAGCAGGATTCCCGGAAACAAACTGATCCTGCCCCCCTCCTCATTTTTTCCCCACTTCGCGGCATCCATGACATGCACAATGACATCGTACTTAATTCCCGGTTCGCCCATCACGATCACGTTCCCGGCGTCCACAAAATGAATGCCGGATTTTTCGATCTGCTTCTTGATGTCCATAAGCTTCTCATTGAGCGTCACGTAATCGTACTCGTCGTTCTTCAGAGGAACAGTCGTCCCCTTCGTTTTTTCCC
>MVCQ01000137.1 GCA_002059205.1 Candidatus Latescibacteria bacterium 4484_107 | reverse complement strand
CGCAGGGGCGCTTCTTCGCTTTTTTTGCCTTCTCCCGTAACGCGATTCCGTCGGACTGGTGTCCCCTCCTCCCGCAGCGGATTTCACCGCGGACGGCGCTGAGGTCGTGGAGCGTTCCCTGATTTTTTGTTTCTCCGCGTCCTCCGCGTTCTCTGCAGTAGAATGTTCCTTCACGAATTTCCGGTCGAAGCCCAAATCCCGGATGCCGCACCCGGAGCAGTCCCCTGTCCTACAGTCTGGCGTAACCTCGGCGCGGGCGGCCTTCTCCCGTTCCCTCAGCAGAAAATCGGACCGAATTCCGGATTGAATGATCTCCCAGGGAAGCGCGTGGCCGATCCTGCGGGGGCCGAGTTCGTCTTCGAGTGCGATGCCGGACTCATCGAGCGCACTCGTCCAACGTTCGAAGTTGAAATGTTCGCTCCATTCGTCGAACTTGGCTCCTTTCTCCCAGGCCCGGTAAAGCACGCGGCCAATCCTTCGGTCGCCCCGGGCAAGGAGCGTTTCGATGCCGGTAACCTCTGGATCCCGCCATCTCAGATGCACGCTCTTACGGGAGATGTGCTTGCTGAGGTAGCGGCACTTGTCCCCGAGCGAGGAGAGCGTGTCCTGGGGATCCCACTGGAAGGGGGTGTTGGGCTTGGGAGAGAAAGGAGAGATGGAAACGTTGAGACTTTTTCCCCCGTTCCCGCGCGCGATTCGGGCCACCTTGCCCACGAGATCCACGATGCCGTCCAGGTCCTCATAAGTTTCGGTGGGCAATCCGATCATAAAATAAAGCTTGATGAGATTCCAGCCCTTTTCGTACGCGATCTTCGCGGCGCCCAAGAGATCGTCTTCGGTCACGTTTTTGTTGATGACGTCGCGCAGGCGTTGCGTCCCGGCCTCCGGCGCGAAGGTGAGGCCGCTTTTTCGGACGCGGCTCACGGCTTCAGCCAAACCCACGGAGAAGGCGTCCGGCCGGAGAGAAGGCAGAGAGATGGCCACGCGTTGGGCGGCGAATCGGTCGTTCAGTTTATCCACCAGCGTGGCGACGTCGCTGTAATCCGAGGTGGAAAGGGAAAGCAGGGAAAGCCCGTCCAATCCCGTGGCCGCGAGGGAGGCTTCCGCCTGCGCGGTGATCTCGGAGACGGGGCGCTCCCGTACGGGACGATACATCATCCCCGCGCTGCAGAAGCGGCATCCTCGGCTGCATCCCCGCATGATCTCGATGGAAAGATGATCGTGCGAGACGTCGATGAGGGGCACGATGGGTTTTTCGGGATAATGCTCCGGCGAAAGTGTCTGGAGGATTCGCGCCTGAACCACGGGTGCAACGCCTTCCACGATGGGAGCGATGCCGGTGAATGCGCCATCGGATGCATAGCTCGCCTCGTAAAAAGCCGGCACATAGACGCCTTCGAGTTCCGCCAGCGCGCGAAGCGTCTCCCTCCGCGTACGATTTTTTCCTCGACTCTGTTTGACCGCCTCGATGATCTCGCCGATGGCCTCCTCGCCGTCTCCGACGAAGAAGGCATCTATGAAGGGACTTAGCGGTTCCGGATTATACGCGCACGGCCCTCCGGCCAGGATCAACGGCATCTCCTCCGACCGGTCCGCCGAACGCAGGGGAATGCCCGCGAGGTCGAGCATATTGAGGATGTTGGTGTATGTCAGCTCATAGTGCAGCGTGAAACCGACGATGTCGAATTGGGTGAGCGGCCGGGCGGTCTCCAAAGAAAAGAGCGGGATGCCCCGCTCTCTGAGCTGTGTCTCCATGTCCATCCATGGGGCGAAGACGCGTTCCGCCAACGCATCGTCCCGCCGATTGATGAGGTGATAGAGAATCCCGAAGCCCACGTAAGATTCCCCGATATCATAGAGATCCGGGAAGGCCAGCGCCACCTGCACCTCGACCGTACCGGGATCTTTCCGAATTGCATTCGGCTCGTTTCCGAGATAGCGGCCGGGTTTGGCGCGGGAAGCACGGTTTCGAGGCTCTCGGAGAGGGTGGAGAGCGAAACCAATCCCGTGATCCGGGCGACGGTTCCAAGCATGACCATATTGACGGTCCTCGGATTTCCGAGTTTCTGGGCCAGTTCGGTGGCTGCCACCGGGATCACATCCAAGTCGTCCCGACTCGGTGAAGAAACGATAAGCGAACTATTGAAGAAAAGCCGCCCATTCGGGCGCACCCGATTCTCAAATCGCAGCAGGGAAGGCTCATTGAGCACGATCAGGATATCGGGTTCCGCTACAATGGGGGAGGCGATCCGCCGGGTGGATACCACCACGGAGGCATGGGCCGTGCCGCCGCGCATCTCGGCGCCGTACGACGGGAAAAAGGTCACTTCCTTTCCCTCCAGCATTGCCGCATGCGCCAGCAGCGTGCCCATAAATATGACCCCCTGACCGCCATGTCCGGCAATAAGCACCTCGGTATCCGACGACATTTCAGTCTCGATGCACATAAAAGATTCCTTTCCGCCCCAATCCGCAATTAGCACCCCCTATGCCCCTTTGATCTCCCCGAGCGGATAGTACGAAACCATCTCCTTCTCGATCCATTCCATGGCCTGCAGGGGATTCATCCGCCAGTTGGTCGGGCACGTGGAGAGCACCTCGACCAAAGTGAACCCCGCTCCCTGCATCTGAAGCTCGATGGCTTTTCGGATGGCGCGCTTCGTTGCGCGCACATGCTTTGGGGAGGTAATGGTCGTACGGGTTAGATATACGGCCCCCTCTAAGGAACTCAGCAGTTCGCATACGCGCAGAGGAAACCCGTCCCGCTTGGCGTCCCGTCCGCCGGGCGTGGTGGTCGTTTCCTGACCGATCATAGACGTGGGCGCCATCTGTCCCTGAGTCATGCCATACACCGCGTTGTTGACGAAAATGACGGTGATGTTTTCCCCGCGATTGGCCGCGTGGATCATTTCGGCGGTGCCGATGGCGGCCAGATCCCCGTCGCCCTGATACGAAAGCACCACGTGATCGGGGAGCACACGTTTGATCCCGGTGGCCACCGCGGGACCTCTGCCGTGCGCCGGTCCGACCATATCCCATTCGAAATGATCCTCCAGCCAGATGGCGCAGCCCACCGGTGCCAGACCGATGGTTTTTTCCCGAATGCCGAGTTCATCCACCACTTCGGCGAGAACGCGGGCGACGATGCCGTGGCCGCATCCGGGGCAATAGCGGAAGGGGATATCCGTCAGACTTTTGGGACGCTGGAACGTGCGCTTGTGAGTTTGGGTTGAAGGGGGCATGGAGGTTTCTTTCTTTGCGGAGAGCTTCTTTTTTATCTCAGCCATATAACGCCAGCCCATCTTTTTCTACGAGTCTATTAAAAAGACAATCTTTGCTTAGATCAATGACATCCACGGGTTTGGACAAATCTCTGTATAACTCCCAACCAAAATCGAAAAAAAACTCGGGAGCTATGCCTCTTATGCCTATGTCTATGTCCCGTGCATCCGTCTTTTCTTTCGACGAGCCGAAAAGAATAACTTTGGTCAATTTATATTTTTTCGCGTGTGCAAGCAGGATGCGCATATCATCTGTGGCGATCATCGTATTTTATATTTCCTCGTAGGTTAGATTAGCCCTCGTTCCCACGCGGGAGCGTGGGAATAAAATGAAGTTTTTTCCTCTGCCTTTCTTGCCACGTAAACATCATAACTTCGTTGACGATTGCTCCAGAAAGAGGCGGGAATACCCAATACCCTTTCAAACTGAATGGCCGTCTCCGGTGTGATGATGGTTCTTCCTTTGATAATTTTATGGATGGTCTTCTTCGGTCTGCCGGTGTGTTCCGCCAATTCAGCATGAGACATCCCTCTTTCTTCCAGAGCATCTTCTAAGGTTCCACCCGGATGAGAGACGGCCTCCGGCATATACTCATTGACAATTTTACATGTCCGACTCAAAGTCCCTCCCGAACCTTCTCCAGCACCTCCCTGGTCGTGGGGAGCCCGCCTCCCGGCCTGCCGTGGAAATGGATCGGGCATCGCCCTTCGACGGCAAGCCGGACGTCTTCGACCATTTGCCCCATGTTCATCTCCACGACGAGGATGCTTCGCACCTTCTCCGCATGGCGGACGAGCGCTTCGCTGGGGAACGGCCAGAGCGTAATGGGACGAAAAAGTCCGATCCGAAGCCCCTGCGCGCGCCCTTCGGTCACGGCGCCGAGACATACCCTGGCGCTGGTTCCGAAGGCAACGAGGAGCACTTCCGCATCTTCTGTATGGGTCTCCTCGAAGCGCACCTCATTTTTCCGGACCTCATCATAGATGCGTTGAAGATCGTGATTATGCGCTTCTAAGCGTCCCTCTCCAAGGCGGATCGAACTAATGAGATTCATGGGACGATCCTTCATCCGACCAACGGCCCACGTTTTTGGGGGAAGCGGAGGAAAATCGGGCCGGTGGAGGATCAGCGGTTCCCTCATCTGTCCCAATATCCCGTCGGCGAGGAGGAGGGCGGGCATTCGGTACTGATCGGCCATGTGAAACGCGAGCAACGTCAAATCGAACATTTCCTGCACGTTGTACGGAGCCAGAACCAGCGTATAATAGTCGCCGTGTCCGCCGCCCCGGGTGGCCTGAAAATAGTCGGATTGGGCCGCGGAGATATTGCCAAGACCCGGGCCGCCACGCATGACGTTCACAATCACACAGGGCAATTGGGCGCCGGCGATATATGAGATCCCTTCCTGTTTAAGGCTGATCCCCGGACCGGAGGAGGATGTCATCGTGCGGGCGCCGGCGGACGCGGCACCGAAGACCATGCTGATGGCCGCGATTTCGCTTTCGGACTGAATGAACGTGCCGCCCACTTCGTTCATTCGGCGCGCCATGTACGCGGTTAGTTCGTTCTGGGGCGTAATGGGATAGCCGAAATAGTGGCGGCAGCCGACGTAGATGGCGGCTTCGCCAACGGCTTCGTTGCCCTTCATGAGGATTTTTTCGGACATAGTTTTTTTAGAAATAAAAGGATGGAATCACAAATCACAAATTACGAATGCCCCATCTGCTGATCTTCGACTTCTGACCTCTGGTTTTTGTCTCCTGACTTCCGACCTCTGACTTTATGTTATGCTGATGACTACGTCGGGGCACATCGTGGTGCAATTCAGGCATCTCGTGCATTGTTCGGGATCGCTGATCCGGACGGGATGGAATCCCTTGCTGTTCAGATTCGGCGAAAGTGAAAGCAGTTTGCGCGGACAATGGGCGATGCAGAGGCCACATCCCTTGCAGCGTTCTACGTCTATTGTGAAGGTGACCATAGCTGAGTCCTGAATAAAAATCAGTCTTTGTGAAAAAGCCTCAGATAAATTTTTTTGGAAAAGGAGCACCTTTCTCAAGGAGATAGTATAACAAAATTTTGCTCCGTTGGCAAGCATTTTTTCTTCAAAAAAGTGTTTAATTTTACCAACGGGGCATCATCGGGCACCAGAAAGGCGCACGATAGGCCCCTCGCGGAGTTGCCCGTGACTCAGTTCTTGTGCTCAGTCCTACAATTAGCTATGTCATAATGACGTAGGGCCTCTTCGGATGTTTTGACCTATTTGAAGAGCACGGGATGTTTGTTCCAATCCCTGATATACTTGCGAATAGACTTCTGTAAAATAATTTTACTTGTGAAGTCGACACTCTTTATATCGAACGGTGTCGACCAACTGCCCCGTCTTATTCTCCGGCGAGTCAGAATAGAAAACCAGGGACTGTTAAGTTAACAGTCCCAAAACTCTCAAAACAGAGGATGCCCTTTTGGTCTTTTTTGGGGTTTTCTCCGCGAACTCCGCGGGCTCCGCGGTGAAAAGATACTGAGGTGAGGCCGTATGGCGTTGCAAAAATCAGACGACACCAACAAGCTCCCGAACCGCCCGTAAAATATTCGGCTCCACCTCCTCCGAGAAATTGGCCGGATACCAAAAGAACTTGTGCCAGTCATAGCGCGGCGTATCCCCATCCTCGCGACAACTCGCCGCAGAGGGGAGATAGCCGACGTATCCGTTCGCGTACCCCACGATGAAGAGATGTTTGCAGTCCACCTGCTCCTTCATTTTGAGTCCTACCTCCGCGAAAAGCTCGCCGGGTATAGCCGCGAGGATGATGTCAGGCCCTATCCGAATGATCTGAATCTCCCCCATAATGGCCGTGAGCGCGTTCCCGGCGCGCAGCGATGCGAGGGTTCGCTCCTCCCAGGTCGCATCCTCCCCACTTTCCTGCTTCGCCTTCAGTTCAGTTTCGACCTCCTCTATGGTCGGAAGCGGAAGCATCGGGAATGCGATCTCCTTCGAGGCCACACGGAGCTTGCTGGCCTCTGGCCTCTGATCTCTGTCTTCCGTGCGGATCTGTTCGAGGGTCTTGATCGCCTCCCCGGCGAGCACCGTGCCCCATCGTCGCGCATCCTCCGCGCCGCCGTATGCAAAATCGTCCGAGCCATCCTCTTTCTTCCTGAGCCATTTGATCTTCGTATCACCCGAGGCGCCGTTTGCGAAGAGGACAGTGAGCTTGTCATCATAGACCTTCTCCGCTACGCTTTGGAGAAAACCCGGATAATCGGCGGAGAACATTTTTCCCCAACTCATCACACTCGCATGGGCGGCGTAATCCACGAGCGCGGCAAGTGCTCGGCCCTCCGAATCATCCACGCGCAGCACGGAGAGCGTATTGTCCACAGGGCCTTCGGGATTCGGCGCCCACTTGGCTCCCTCCGGCGTGGAAATCCAGCGATTGATGGCTGCGTCCGCGGTTCCCTCGCCCGCGCCGATCCGGGCCTCGCTCAAATTCAGATTGGCCTCAGCCACCGCGCCCGCCATCTTTGCCACGAGTTGATCCACGTAGCTCCTGTCGTGCTCGATCGTGCTCCAGCGATCCCGCATCGTAGTCACCGCGCCCGAATGCGTGTGCGAAGCCCCGAACATCACGTGCGCCCCGGGAATGTCCGTCATCTCTTCGATTTGCGCCCTAGTCTCGGCCACGACCTGCTTCCCGAGCAGGATCACGTCCACCGTCACGAGGGCCGCTTTCGTCTGCCCGTCGTCGAGCACCAAGGCCTTCGCGTAAAGCTCGGTAGCGATGCCTATGGACGGCTTCCCTCCGTTGGCGATCGTTCCGACCGGAGGCGTGATGTTTGCCCTTGCTACTCCTGCTTTCAGACTATCCATGAGATTTCTCCCTGTCTTCTTCTAAGTGCCTTCGCGTGTCAGAAAAGCACCGCAGAGACACGGGAGGAAGAAAGTGAGAAAGTGAGACGATGAGATCTCCCATTTTCACGGGGCGTTTCTCCGTGGTGAAGTTTTGGGAGT
>MVCQ01000136.1 GCA_002059205.1 Candidatus Latescibacteria bacterium 4484_107 | reverse complement strand
GGACTGGATTTCGAAGGTGCTGCAGGTTGAAATCGGTGACTGGTGAGTGGTGAGTGCTTACCAGTCACCAAAACCCGGCGTAAATAAAGGGAGTGATGCCAAATGGACACCGATTTGACTTTTCGCATTGAACCCACCGTCTTCTTTGTCCGGGAGGGCGGCGGGCTTAAACAGGTTCTGAATGTGGTGATCAATAACGAGGGATTGGCTGCTGAGGGAAAATTGAAAGGCACAGCGGCGAACCGCGCATTCTCCTTTGAATTGGGAGAGATCGCAAGCGGGGAAAGCATACGGCCGATCCACTTGGACGAAGTCACGAAGCCGACGTCGGCCCAATTTACGCTGACTCTTGGAGAAAAGACGTGCCGAACCGAAACCACGCTCCAGCCTCAGCGCCACTGGCAGGTTTACCTCACGCATCATACCCACGTGGACATTGGGTACATCAATCTTCAGTCGCGGATTATGCAGCAGCACGCGCAGTATATTCGGGAAGCGATCCGGTTATGTGAGGAGACCGCCGACTATCCGGAGGATGCCAAATTCCGATGGACGTGCGAGGGGACATGGACGGTGGAGCATTTTCTCGAAGGAGCATCTGAGAAGGAAGAGGCGGTGTTTATCGAGCTGGTCAGGCAGGGCCGGATCGAGGTGACCGCGTTATATCTGAATATGACCAAACTGCTCTCCCACGAGGAATTGATCCGCTGGGTGTATGCTGCGGCGGACCTGAGGCGGAAATACGGGATCCAGATTTCCACCGCCATGAACACCGATGTGGCGGGTTTCAGTTGGGCGTTGCCGCAGGTGCTGGGCGGCATGGGCGTGCGTTATTTCTCCACTGCGGTCAACGAGACGCGTGCGTTCGCTCCGAAAGTGCCCCGACCGTTTTACTGGCAGGGACCGGACAAAAGCCGGGTTCTGGTGTGGAATGCCGACAGGGACATGGCCTACAACGAGGGGCATAAGTTAGGTTTGAGTCAGGATTACCAGACGGCTTTCGAGCGGCTGCCGGAACATCTGCGAAAAGTCGAAAAAGAGGAGTATCCTTACGATATGCTGATGTTACGCGTGCAGGGCCTGACCATTGATAACGCGCCTCCCGGAATAGCGATCTCAGAAGTGGCCAGAACCTGGAACGAAAAATGGGCCTATCCCCGGCTCATCGTCTCCACGCCCACGCCATTTTTCGAGAGGATGGAGGAGCAATACGGCTCAAAATTTCCATCATGCTCCGGCGACTGGACGGACTGGTGGGCCGACGGGCATGGCTCTACCGCGTACGAGACGGGATTGAATCGGCAGACGCATTCGGTGCTGGACTCGGTGGAGAAGTGGGACGCGCTTGGCTCCCTGGTGGACCAAACTCAAAATCCTTCGAAGAAGGCGGATTTCAAAACGGCTTATCGGGATATGTTGCTTTTCAACGAGCACACCTGGGGCAGTGGCGACAGCATCAAAAATCCGTATTCCAGGCTGGCGCGAGGGCAATGGCACAGAAAAGCCACTTTTGCCTACGACGCCTCCGTGGCGGCCACGGAGCTTTTCGACGAAACCCTTGAGAATCTATCAAAAAATATCCGCACGTCTGAGCCGAATTTACTCGCGGTTTTCAATCCGGTTCCATTTGAGCGGACGGATGTGGTGCGCGCCATCCTTCCTGAAAAAATGCTTCAGGGCAAGTCCGGATTCCGGATCGTGGACGTGGAAAGCGGCAAGGAGCTTCCCCACCAGCACGTCGAAAAAACCGAGATAGAGCAGGAAATACCCACACGGAATCGCAATGGCCGCATGCGCTATCAGATAGACATCAATGCATGGCGGCAGTTTCAGGATACCTCCCACTTCATCGTTTTCACAGCCCGGGAGGTGCCGGCTTTCGGGTACCGGCTGTACCGGGTGGTTCCCGACGATCATCCGCCCGAATGCGACTCGCCGATCTCTTTTGGAGAGGATTGGATGGAAAATCCATGGTACCGAATTCAATTCGACCGGGCCACCGGAGGGCTTCTTTCCGTGTACGATAAGGAATTGAAGCGGGAGCTTGTGGACGGGTCCGGCGAATACCGGTTGAATCAGTACATCTATGAAAGGCCGATCGGCGGGCGGAAGGCGATTGACGATAAAAAACGGAAGACCCGGTTCAATCGCTCCAGTCCGGTCTCGGCGAAGATCGTGCGCGGCGTTCAAGGCCCGGTGATGGGGAGTATGATCGCCAGGACCGCGGGAGAGCGCTGTTCGGAGATTCAGCAGGAGGTTTTTCTCTACGCGAATACGAAGAAAATCGAGATCGTGAATACGCTGAACAAAGAGGAGACGCTGGATGCGGAGGCGGTGTACTATGCCTTCCCGTTCGATGTGCCGGATTTTACAGTGCGCTGCGAAGTGGAGGGGTGCGCAATGGAGCCGGAGGTTCAGCAAATTCCCGGTGCGTGCAGGGATTGGGTCGCGGTGCAAAATTGGGTGGATTTCTCCAATTCGGACTTCGGCGTGACCTGGACCGCCGATGAAGCGCCGCTGGTGCAGCTTTCCCAAATCAACACGGGGCGATGGGCGGACAAGCTGGAATTAAAGCACAGCGCCGTGTTTTCCTGGACGATGAACAACTACTGGATGACCAATTTTAAGGCCAGTCAGGGGGGACGGATGCGATTCCGCTATGCGCTGATGAGTCATCCGGGCGGGTACGATCCGGTGCGGGCCACTCGCTTTGGCTGGGGAGCAAACGCCGGCCTTCAGGCGCGGGTGCTGGAAAAAAATCCGGCGGGGAGGCTTCCGGCAAGCTCTGAAAGTTTTTGTCGGATAGATGCTTCCAACGTGGTGCTCTCGGCGTTCAAACAGGCGGAGGACGATCAGGGGATCGTTATCCGGTTCCGTGAGATTGCGGGCAAACAAACCGCGTTCAGAATGGAATTGCCGCAACTCATTATGGAAAGAGCCTACTTGACGAACATCGTTGAGGAGAATCAGCAGGCATTGGCGGTTGAAGACCAGCAGATTGGGCTGACGGTCGGGGCTTATGGGGTGGCTACAATTCGGGTTATGGGTACGGCCAGCGCGTAGCCTGATAGTCATAACCAGCATGATTCACAAATCCGGGCTTTCTCGCTCGGCTTCGGGTTTTACTCGTGATTTCTTGTTGCTTTCTAATATCTGTAGTTTCGCAGAGTTCAGGAATTCTCACCACAGAATCACACGGAAGCTCACGGAACCTCTTGATATTAAATATGTTAATAAATTCCAGAGATTGGAAAGGTTCTTCTGTGTAATTCCGTGTAGTTCTGTGGGTTACAAAAAAGTGCGAACGTATTGTAATATACCAGATATACAACTGGGATCCACCAAGTTTGCAAACAAATGGGGGGGAGAAAATTATGAAGCACACGAACGACACCGCAGCGCAGGAAACGATTCTAAAACGGTATTTGAACCCAACGCAGGTTCCTGTAGGTGCATTGAAAAAAGAATTTGATGAAGCAGGACAGGACGGGTTGCTCTATCGCGGAATTCCGTTTTTTTCCTGGAACGGGGATATGGATCCGGATGAACTTCGCCGACAGGTGCGGGAGATGAAAAAGGTCGGTCTGGCCGGATTCTTCATGCACGGTCGGACGGGCCTGATTACCGAGTACCTGAGCGAACGCTGGATGGCATGCGTGGATGCGTGTATTGATGAAGCGAAAAAGGTGGGGATGAACGCCTGGCTTTACGACGAGAACGGCTTTCCAAGCGGTGGTGCGGATGGACGCGTGGCCGAGGCGGGTGAGGAATTCGCACGCAAGACGCTCCATTGCCTGGTGGAAACGCCCAGATCCTTCAAATGGAGAGAGCGCACCATAGCCGCTTTTGCCGCCAAGCGCCGCGGTGATTCCTTCGAAGATCTGAGGCGTCTTGCGGGCCAAGAACAGGCCAACGCACTCGACGAACGTTCGGTTATTCTCCATTTCTACTACATGGCCCATGGCTACGTGGACGTGATGAGTAAAAAGGCCATCCGAAGATTCATAGACCTGACGTACGAGCACTATCAGAACGAGTTCGGCGATAAATTCGGCACGGAAATTCCCGGCATTTTCACGGACGAGCCATCCTACGGTCTGCTTCCGTGGTCGTTCGAACTGCCGGAACGTTTCAAAAAGGAGACGGGCACCGACCTCTCGGATACGCTGCCGGGCCTGTTCTACCGGGTTCCCGGATTTCAAAAAGCACGCCACGATTTCTGGAACACGGTGCTGACCCTGTTTACCGAAGCCTACATGGGACAGATCGGCCCGTGGTGCGTGGAGCACGGTTTGGCGCTCACCGGACATGTGGCATGGGCGGAGACGCTGATGGGCCAGATGACCTTTCACGGGGCTTCGATGCCGTCCTATGAGCCGATGCAGATTCCGGGAACCAATCATCTTGCGATGCGGCTTATGGATGCCACGCGCGAAAAACAAGTCACCAGCGTGGCCCGGCAGTTCGGCAAGCCCCGTGTGCTCTCGGAGACCAGCGGCGGCATGGGTTGGGGGGTGGATTTCGAACACCTCAAGTGGGTGATGGAATGGCAGTTGGCTCTGGGTGTCAACCTGTTCTGCCAGCACTTGAACCACTATACCCTGCACGGCCCGGCCAAGCGGGACATTCCGCCGTCCTATCATTACCAGCAGCCGTGGTGGAATGAGTATAAGATGCTCAACGACTACATAGCCCGGCTCAGTTTCATGCTGACTCAGGGGAAGCGCACCGCCGACATCCTTGTGATTCATCCCATCGGCTCGGCCTGGACGCTCTTCGATGGAAGCGACATCGCAGGCGGTGTGGACACGCACGGTGGAGAAGAGCTCATCGCCTACAACGACCGGCAGGCGGAGATCTGCAATGCCATGCTCGCCATCCATCGCGATTTCGACTACGGGGACGAACTCCTTCTCGCGCGACATGGTAAGGCAGATGGCGACCGGTTTATCGTGGGCGAAGTCTCCTACCGAATCGTCATCCTGCCTGAATTGCTTTCCATCCGGAGAAGCACGCTCGATCTTCTGAAGGCCTTTGCCGCAGACGGCGGAAAGCTCGTCTGCATCGGCCAGGCCCCAACGCTGGTCGAGGGCGTTCCGTCCGGGGAGCCGGCGAAGGTTTTGTCGGGTGCCTATCATTTTGCGCTCCCTCCCTGGCCGGCGGATTTTCAGAAGGCAGGACGATTCGGCCAGCCCAAATGTTTCGAGGGAACGCTGACCACGCTGAAGGCGGAGATGGATAAGATCGCTGCGCCATCTCTTGAGATCTCGGACCAAACAGGCCGCGAGGTGGCGCACATCTATGCGCACGAACGTGCGCTTGAAGGCGGCTGGCGATTGGTCTTCCTCGT
>MVCQ01000135.1 GCA_002059205.1 Candidatus Latescibacteria bacterium 4484_107 | reverse complement strand
ATGTATTCCCGTCCGTGAATCCCATCCCGCGTGGGCCGCACAATCTCCGACATATCCGTCCACATACTGTCGAATCCCGGTCCCGAAAAGGGGCCCAGATAGCCCGCGCCGGACACCGGAATTTTGCCCGTATCCGCCTGCGCCCATGTGGTTGCGATAATGTCCGGCGTCCAGTACGCATCTCCAAGCCGAAGGTATTCGGGATTGACCACCCGCGTCAAAATCCCCCCGGCGCACTCCTGCACACAGCGCAGACAATTCATGCACGCGTAGAGCATATCGGCGAAGTCCGAAGCCTCCGAAGCCTCCCGAAGATAGGACGCCTCTTTTCGATAAATATCATAAATACAGGATCGCTTTTTGCAATGCAGACATCCCAGACAATTTTCCGCCGCCTCAATGATCCCAAATTTTCCCACCGGAGCAAAACGGGGCGGAGTTGCTTTTGTCTTAATGTGAACTTTCTCAGCCATATTTTCTCCAACCAAAATCAATTTGCACCGCAAAGACGCAAAGAACGCAAAGAACTTCAAACCCCTTTTGAGGTTTTCTTTGCGCACTTTGCGCCTTTGCGGTGATTCTTTATCGGATTGGGACCGATCTCCTCAATTTTTTCGATCATCGCCCGCACCACCTCGCTCAGCCCTTCCTGCA
Organism: Candidatus Latescibacteria bacterium 4484_107; assembly: GCA_002059205.1. Taxonomy (GTDB): domain Bacteria; phylum Latescibacterota; class 4484-107; order 4484-107; family 4484-107; genus 4484-107. The sequence continues at coordinate 4,720 of MVCQ01000135.1, read as the reverse complement.
TAGATGGAGATAGATGCGCCATCTCGATCCGATCTCCTCCGAATCCGATCTCCTCCAACAGGGACCGGACGTAGCCCACCCGCTTCTTTGCCCTCATATTCCCGTCCAGCGACCGGCACGCGCCCTCCGGACACCCGACGATTAGCACGCCGTCCGCGCCCGACTCGAACGCTTTCATCAGATACCGCACATCCGTCTTCCCGCTGCACGGCATCCGAACGATGTGCACGCGGCCATCATATTGCCGCCGCACCGCCTCCGTCTCATCTTCATCCACACTATTTTGACAACAGAATACCACCATCTCCGGCTCGAATGTTTCCATCGCCTCTTCTCTTTCTCCCATCATAACAACAAAAACTTGCCCCGTCCGTTCCGCTGCCCGGAGTCAAAGCTCAAAAGCAGGCTCCGAAGAAACAGACTTGAGCAATTTTTCAGCCGCCTCCACCTGCTCCGTTTTCCCGCTGACAGCCAGCCAGAAACTGCCTTCCGCTCCGCAAACGCCGCCGCCTGCGACGAGTTCTGCCCCCGCGCCGGTCAACAGGGAAACCGCGTCAATTTCTGTGAACACCTGCCCCGGCACAGGAAGCAAACGCGGCCCATGCGCGCCCGGAGCATTCAACCTCGCCGCCAGATCTCCCAGATCGCCGGGGACACGCTTCTCCAGCCCCACAGGAAGGATCAACCGCACGCGACGCCCCGCTACTGCTTGCAACGCCGCGCCAATCGTGCCCGCCTTCGGATGCCCGATGGATATGGCGGCTTGTCCGCGCAACAAGTCGAGCGCGTTTGCGCCTTTCAAAATCACGTCCCCTTCCTTCAGGTCATCCACCACGTCGAAGATCGTGTTGCCCTTCTGCCAAACCCCGTTGACGATGACCACGTCACCGGGAAACTTGCTCTCGTCCGGGAGTCGCCCGGTATCGGTCGTCGGTCGCGCAGGCGGAAGGGTGATCCCGCGAAAAAACCGCCTTCGCGAAAACCCCTCCGCCTGATCAATTTGCGCAAGCACTTCCTCGGCCACGTAGCCATTTGTCGTGCCGGCGATGATCACAACGGTCCCCGACGCAAGAGTCGCCTCTATCGCCGGATGTGCTGCCAACGCCTTGCCGATCAGACGCTTCCCAGCCGCTGGTGTAATCACGAACTGCTTCATGGAGGTACTCCTGGCTCATTTGCTGCGTTTATGGCGCAGAGCGCCGCTCTTGCGCTCCCACGCCGGAGCGTGGGAATGAGATGAAAAGGAAGTTCTTTGTGCCCTGTCTTTTCACGCTTTACGCCCTACGCCCTACGCTTCACGTTTTACGTTTCTCGTTTCTCGTTTCACGCTTCACGCTTCACGCTTCACGGGTTCTTTCTCATCGCCTCCGGAATCTTCGGCGCTAAGGGCATTCTCCGCTTGAACTCCGAGTTCCGAATCATCCCCCGAATGCGCTCGATTTTGTCCCGCTCGAAGCCCAACCGAACGACTTCCTCCGCTCCTAACCCCTGATCCACGAGACGAACCAGCAGCGCATCCATTTCCTCGTACGTGAGGCCGATCTCCGCCTCGTCCGTCTGGCCCGCCCACAAGTCCGCGCTGGGTTTTTTCTCGATGATCTCCTGAGGCACGCCAAGATAACGCGCCAACTGCCGCACCTCGGTTTTATATAAATCCCCAAGCGGGGTAAACGCACACGCCATGTCGCCCCACAAAGTGGTATAACCCAACAGCGCCTCCGTCTTATTCCCCGTGCCCAAGACCAACGCCTGCCACGCCGCGGACTGATCATACACCACCATCATCCGCGCCCGCGCCATCAGATTCCCCTTGCGAATCCGATCCATATCGGGAAACTGCTCCATGTAAGGATCCACCATCGGAGCGATCTCGATCTCCTGCGCCTCGATTCCCAAATCCCGTGCCGCCAAAAGCGCGTGCGCCTTGCTCTGAGGGCTGCTGGTGCGATAGGGCAAAAGCAATGCCTTCACACTCTCCGGCCCCAGCGCGCGTACGGCTAAATAGGCAGAAGTCGCCGAATCAATCCCGCCCGATAACCCCAAGACCACCCTTTCCAGTCCAGCCGCCTCAAGCTGCTCCCTGATAAAATCGCCCAAAAAGGAGGCCACGGCCTCCTCGTTTATCGCCATTGTACCATCTCCCCTGCTTTTACCGCAAAGACGCAAAGTGCGCAGAAAAAAACTCTATTCTATTCTCAGCGGTCTCTGCGCTCTCTGCGGTAAATAAGGTTCTCAAAGAATCGAAAGATACTGCTCCAGCTCATACTCAGTAACCCGCGCCCGATACCGCTCCCACTCGATGTGTTTACTCTCGATGAGATTGGTGAACACATGGTCGCCGAGGGCCTTCTTGACCAAGTCGCTCTGTTCAGTGAGCTTGATGGCTTCGTACAGGCTCTCCGGAAGCGTGTCGATCCCCAGTTCATCCCGCTCCGTCTGCGTCATCTCGTACACATTCCGCTCCACGGGATCCCGCAGCTCATATCCCTGCTCGATCCCGTCCAAACCGGCGGCCAGCATCACCGCAAAGGCCAGATAGGGATTACACGCGGGATCCGGAGAACGATATTCCATCCGGGTCGCGTTCTCTTTGCCGGGTTTATACATCGGCACCCGAATCAAATCGGAGCGATTCCTGAGCGCCCACGACGGATACACCGGCGCCTCGTATCCGGGCACGAGCCGCTTATACGAATTGACCCATTGGTTGGTGATCAAGGTAATCTCCCGGGCGTGCTTCAGGAGACCGGCGATGTAATGCTTCCCCGTTTCGGACAGGTGATACTGGTCGTTCGCATCAAAAAACGCATTCCGCTCGCCCTTGAAAAGCGACTGGTGCACGTGCATCCCGCTTCCGTTCTCCCCGAAGACGGGCTTGGGCATAAACGTAGCGTACACTCCGTGCTTCATCGCAACTTCTTTGACGACAAGGCGATAGGTCATCGCACTGTCCGCCATTGTCAGCGCGTCCGTGTAACGCAGATCAATCTCGTGCTGGCTGGGCGCGACCTCGTGGTGGCTGTATTCCACCTCGATCCCCATCTGCTCCAGCATCAGCACGGTCTCCCGCCGAAGATCGGTGGCCACGTCGAGGGGCGTCAAATCGAAGTATCCCCCCTTGTCCAATCCCTCCGTTCCTTTGGAGTCCTTGAAATAAAAATACTCCAGTTCCGGTCCCACGTAGAAGGCATAGCCCATGTCCGCCGCCCGTTTCAGATTCCTCTTGAGCACCCATCTCGGATCCCCTGCATACGGACTGCCGTCCGGCTCTATGATGTCGCAGAACATCCGCGCCACCACGCCGCCTTCCCGCGGACGCCATGGCAGAATTTGAAACGTGTTCGGATCGGGCTTGGCGATCATGTCGCTCTCGTCAATCCGCGCGAACCCCTCGATGGACGAGCCGTCGAAGCCCATCCCTTCTTCGAGCGCGCCCTCCAATCCCTCCACCGTAATGGCGAAGCTCTTGAGGACTCCGAGAATATCCGTGAACCACAGCCGGATGAACTTCACGTTATGCTCCTTCGCAAACTTCAGGACGTAGTCCTTATCCTTCACGTTCATCGCCTGCTCCTTTCCACATTTTGCCGAGAATACAGCGGCCAGAGGCCAACCCCTGAGTTTCTGGGGTTTTGGTCTCTGGCCTCTGAGTTTCCATGGCGTTTCTTTTTCTTTGCCTCCGAAAGTGGTTATGTCCATTTCGGCGAGACAACGGTTTGAGGAAAGTTACGGCTCTTTTGTTTCGGCTGTGTTTCAGTCTCATTACAAATAGGTAAAAAAATGCGCATGGGACCTCCCTCTTTACCTGAAATTCTATCCTTCCAACCTCAGTTTCGCCATCTCCTCTTCCACTGCCAACGGATACGCCCCGTCGAAGCAAGCGGTGCAGTAATCCTCCGCGCGGTTCGGCACGGCGGAAAGCATGCCCGCTTTCGAGAGATAGCCCAAACTATCCACGCCCACATGTTCCCGAATGGCCTCCGCGGATTGCCTGGCCGCGATGATCTCTCCCATCGTTTGAAAATCCATCCCGTAGAAACACGGAAATCGAATCGGCGGACTGCTGACCCGCACGTGCACCTCTCTGGCCCCTGCCTGCCGGATCATCCGGGACAACTGCCTCAGCGTGGTTCCGCGCACAATGGAGTCTTCCACTACCACCACTTTCCGATCCCGAAGCACGCCGCCCACCGGATTGAACTTAATCTTCACCTTGAAATCCCGCATCCCCTGACTCGGCTGAATGAACGTCCGCCCCACATAGTGATTTCGGATCAGCCCGATCTCGAATTTGGCCTGGGATCGCTGAGCATATCCCAGCGCCGCGGTATTGGCCGCATCCGGCACCGCAATCACAATATCCGCGTCCGCCGGGTGCTCTATGGCCAACTGCTTGCCTAATTTCCGGCGCGTCTTATCCACGTAATCCCCAAAAATTCGACTGTCGGGCCGGGAAAAATAGATGTACTCAAAAATGCAGAACGCCCGTCTCGGAGCGGAAAAGGGTTTTAAGGAGCGCATCCCGTTTTCGTCTACCACGATGACTTCCCCCGGTTCCACATCGCGTACGTACTCCGCGCCCACAATATCGAGCGCGCACGACTCCGAAGCGATGATCCACGCATCGTCCAAACGCCCCAGACATAAGGGGCGAAACCCATACGGATCCCGCGCGCCGATCACTTGATCCTTCTTAGCAAACGCCAGACAATAGGCCCCC
>MVCQ01000134.1 GCA_002059205.1 Candidatus Latescibacteria bacterium 4484_107 | reverse complement strand
CCCTGGGGAGACCGGCTTCGCACATAGAGGTGTTAGAGGTGACGGAGTTGGACAAGGAATTGCCCTCGCTGATGCGGGAGGTGGATTTCGTGGCTCTAATCGAGGCGGACGGAGAGCGATTCGTGCTGGTGGTGGAGTTTCAGACGGCCTGGGAAAATGACATGCCTCAGCGGGCGTTGGGGTATAGCTGGCGGGCTTATGAGCGATATGGGCTTCCGGTGTATCCTGTGGTGGTGGTGTTTCGGAAGAGCGGTGCGCTCCGGGATCGTTTGGATCTTCAAGCGTTAGAGTTGGAGGTGCTCAAGTTCCGGTTTCGGGTAGTGCCTGTGTGGGAGTTGGATGGTGCGGAGATCGTGGCTCAAAAGTGGGTTGGTTTGTATCCGTTGCTTCCGTTGATGAAATGGGAAGGGAAGTCGGATGAGGTGGTGTTACGGGAGAGTCAGGACTTGGTGCTGGAGCAAATTGTAGAGCGGGAGCCTCGCGCGGATGCGTACGTGGCGCTGCGGGTATTGAGTGGGATTCGTCATCCGGTGTCGTTGATAGACCACATATTGAGGAGGAAAGAAATTATGGTGGAATCGCCGGTGTATCAGGAGATTTTGAAAGAAGGCAGGGTGATGGGATTGCAGGAGGGTAAAGTCCTGGGATTGCAGGAGGGTAAAGTCCTGGGATTGCAGGAGGGGCAGGTGCGAGGATTGGCGTTGGGGCAGGAGACTCGGCTTCGGGAGGATATATTAGAGGCGTTGGAGGTGCGGTTTGGGATGGTACCCTACGAGGTGGAGGAGCAGGTGCGTCGGCTTCGGGGACAGAAGACGTTGGAAGGATTACTCCGTAAGGCGATCCTCGTGGAGAGTTTGGAGGCTTTTGGGGAAATGCTCTCTTCCGTGCACTAACTCGCACGGCTTGATGGGAGATACAGCATGCCGTTTCCGAACCGCGACGTTTATGAGAAGGAAAGCTGGTCATAGATTCTGTCATCTAAGTTCCTTCGGTGACGCAGCGCGTCGAATCTTCGTTCCCACGCAGGAGCGTGGGAACGAGATGAAAAGGAGTTCCGCCACCGAATTTTTCACTTTCTCACTTTCGCCCCGTCACACTTTCATCTTTGGTTGCCTGGTTTGATCCGTGCAATCCGTGCAATCCGTGTCCCATTGTTTTTGCCCTTTTTTTGCAGTTTTTCGCGCTATAGCACCCGAGCTTCAGGAGAAAATATGACGCCCATCGGCGGAAAAGAATACAACGCATTGGCCCAGGTTTCGGGACCTATTTTGACGGTGGAGCACGTGGAGGGCGTGGGGTTTTCCGAGGTGGTCGAGGTGCGCTGCCCGGACGGGGAGATCCGGCGCGGCACCGTGTTGGACGTGAGCGAAGACCGGGCCGTGGTTCAGGTATTCAAGGGCACGAGCGGCCTTTCCACGACCCGCACGAAGGTCCGGTTCCTGGGAACCCCCCTGGAATTCCGCGTTTCGGAGGAGATGCTGGGCCGCATATTCAACGGCATCGGGGAACCCATAGACGGCGGTCCGGCTCCGTTTGGCGGAACGAAAAAAAGTATTTACGGCACCGCCATCAACCCGGTGTCGAGAGCGTACCCGTACGATTTCATCCAGACGGGCATCTCCGCCATTGACGGGCTGAATACGCTGATTCGCGGGCAGAAGCTTCCCATCCTTTCCGGCAGCGGGCTTCCGCACAATATTCTGGCCGCCCAAATTTTGAGACAGGCCACGATTGTGGGGAAATCCGAACCCTTCGCGGTCATCTTCGCGGCGATGGGGATCAAGCACGACGACGCGCAATTTTTCCGGGGCGACCTCGAAAAGGCGGGCGTCTTGGCCAACGTGACGATGTTCCTGAATCAGGCCGACGATCCCCCGGAGGAACGCATCGTGACCCCGCGCTTTGCCCTCACCCTCGCTGAATATCTTGCGTTTGAAAAGGGGATGCACGTGCTGGTCGTGCTGACCGATATGACCAACTACTGCGAGGCGCTCCGGGAGATCGCCAGTGCGCGGGAGGAAGTGCCCAGCCGAAAGGGATACCCCGGGTACCTGTATAGCGACCTGGCTTCGATATACGAACGGTGCGGACGCATCGAAGGGCGGAAAGGCTCCATCACGCAGATCCCTATCCTGACGATGCCCAACGATGACATCACGCATCCTATCCCGGATCTGACGGCGTACATCACCGAGGGACAGATCGTATTGAGCCGGGAGTTGAACCAGAAAGGGATCTATCCTCCCATCAGCGTGCTGCCCTCCCTTTCGCGGATCATGAAGGACGCCATCGGCGAGGGCCGAACGAGGGAGGATCACCCCAACGTGGCCAACCAGTTGTATGCGTCTTACAGCCGGGTGGGCAGCGTGCGCTCGTTGGCCTCCATCGTGGGCGAAGAAGAACTCACGGAGTTGGACCAACGAATTCTTCGCTTCGGCGAGGAATTCGAGACCCGGTTCGTTCAGCAGGGATCCGGGGAGAATCACACTTTGGAACAGACATTGGACATCGGATGGGAGACGCTCTCCGTTCTGCCCAGATCGGTCCTGCACAGACTCAGCGAGGCGCAGTTGGATCGGTATTATCGGGGATAAATTTCACCGCAGAGACAAGAGCACGCAGAGAAAAATATAAATCATATCTCCAACCCTCCCGCTCCACCGCTCCACCACTCACTACTCATCATTCACCCAAAAAACCAATGGAACCGGACAAAGTCGCCCCGACAAAGGGCAATCTTTTAGACTACAAATCCAAACGCGCGTTTGCGCAGGAAGGGTACGACCTGCTCGATCAGAAGCGGGAAGTGCTCATTATGGAACTGATGCGCGTGGTGTATACCCTCAAAGACCTCCAGGAACGCCTGAACGCCCGCTTGCAGGGCATCTATGAAACGTTCGAGGACGTGCACCTCCAGATGGGCGCGGAAGCCATCGAACGCGTGCTCACCTTCTATCAAACCGAATACGAAGTGGAAGTGACGGAGCGGAGCGTGATGGGGGTCCTCTTGCCCACGATCCGGGACCGAACGCGGCCCGAGCCTCCCAATTCGAGCCTGATGGAGACGTCCGAAGCGGTGGATCGCTGCGCGGAGGAGCTTCGGGACGTGCTCTCGATTCTTTCGGAATACGCCGAGACCACCATCTCCGTCTGGCGATTGGCTCACGAGATCCGGAAGACCCAGCGAAGAGTGAACGCCCTGGAGCACCTCTTCATTCCAAGGTATGACGCCACCATCAAGAAAATCGAGGAAGTGCTGGAGGAGAGCGAGCGCGAGGAATTCTTCAGACGCAAACGGCTCAAAAAGCAATGAACTTGGTGAGTGGTGAGTGGTGGTGCGGCACTCGTAATCCGTAAGTGCTCATTAGTTTTTCCTCATGGCGCTCAAGGAGTCCCGACATGAACGATCCGCTGTTCAAAATTATTCTTCTTATGGTGGAGACCACGCGGGAGGCGATGAAGGCGGCAAAGCTCGCCATTGGGCTGGCAGGGTTCCACCATGCGAGGCTTATCGGCCTTCATATCGTAGATCGGACGGTCATAGACCGGCTCCAGCGTTTCGGCGATAAGAAGCGCTCCGAGATCGAGATCGAGGTGGAGGAGAACGGCTGGAAATATCTCTACCACGTGGAGGAACAGGCCACGGAGCGCGAAGTCGGCATCTCCCTCCTGCAGGAGGAGGGGCTTCCCGAAAATGTGATCGTGAAAAAGGCGGAGGCGTTCCACGCGGATCTCATCGTGCTCGGAATGCCCAAAGCGCGCAGAGGCGTGCGGCACTTCACCGAGGTGAATGTGGAGCGCATCATAGAACTCGCGCCCTGCCCTGTTCTGACGGTTACGTAATTCAGAATACACCGCAGAGACGCGGAGAGGAGAAAGTGAGAAAGCGGGAAAGTGGGACGGTGGGACGGTGAGCAACAGCAACACACTCTTTCTTACGAGCCTCTTGCAAAAGTTCGAAAAATGTCTCGTTAGGGACAGAAGAGACCGAAAAGTCGAAGACTGATATGATTGATTCGCACGAGCCTCTCACTTTCTCACTTTCACAGGGAATTTCTCAGCGCCCTCTGCGCCTCTGCGGTGAAAATAAAAAATCGGAGGATGAAACGTGAACCTATACGAAAAGTTAGACGCTTCAAACGTGGTCCTGAACATAGAGGGGAAGCGCCGGACACAGATCATCGAAAAGATAATACAACAACTCCATCATGCGGGCGCCGCCTTCGACGAGGAGGAGGCCCTCGAAAAGGTGCTCAAAAGAGAAGAGCTCGGAGGAACGGGCATCGGCTTCGGCGTCGCGCTGCCCCATGCCCGTCTGAACTCCGCCGAGGATATTTTGGTGGGTCTCGGCATCAGCAAAAAGGGCATAGATTTCGAAGCGATGGATGGACAGCCGGCGCGGCTTATTTTTTTAGTGCTCGCTCCCGAAAAGGAAGCCGAGACCTATCTGAAGGTGATGGCGAGAATCTCCCGGCTGATGCGGAAGGAGGAGGTGCGCGAGGAACTCTTGTGCTGCGATATCGAGAGCGACGTGGCCTCTATTATCGAGAAATATGAATCCTGAGGGAAGGTGAAACGTAAAACGTGAGGCGTGAAACGTGAAACGGAAACCGGAGACCGGAAATCGAATGCCGAATACCCGCACGTCATTCACCACTCACCACTCACCAATCACGGAACCACCGACCGGCCCCAGACGATGGGGATTGACCGCGGCTGAAATTTTGATGCTCAGCTTTGCGGGAGCGATCCTGATGGGCACGTTGTTGCTGATGCTGCCTCCGGCCTCGGTGGGCGAGTCCTTATCCTTTGTGGATGCGCTATTCACCGCCACCAGCGCGACGTGCGTCACGGGATTGACCGTGGTGGACACGGGAACCCACTTCAGCCCATTCGGCCAGATGGTCATTCTCGCGCTCATCCAGATGGGCGGACTGGGCATTATGACCTTTTCCACCTTCTTCCTCTTTCTGTTCGGAAGAAGCGTGTCCATGAAATATCACGATGCGCTGTCCGATACATTGGGACACGCGCCCGCGGGCGATACACGGCGGCTTCTGAAGGCGGCGCTCGGATTCACGGCGGCGGCGGAGGGCATCGGCGCACTCCTTTTGCTCTGGCGATTCGCCGGACTTTTTTCGTTTCCCAGAGCGCTTTACCATGCGGTGTTCCACGCAATCTCGGCGTTTTGCAACGCGGGTTTTGCGCTGTATAGCGACAGCTTCGTGTCCCACCAGGGCGATCTCTTGGTCAACGGCACATTGATTATCCTCATCGTCCTGGGAGGCATCGGGTTTCCGGTTCTTCTAGACCTCCGGCGATTTTTGAAAACACGCTGCATCCGCAGCTTTTCTCTGCACACCAAAATTGTCCTGACGTTCACCGGGCTGTTGATCGTCGTGGGT
>MVCQ01000133.1 GCA_002059205.1 Candidatus Latescibacteria bacterium 4484_107 | reverse complement strand
CCAGATCCGGGAAGCGGGATGTATCGAGATCCGGTCGATGACATCCTTCAAGTATTCAAAGGGATCTATCCCGAGCCGTTTGCAGCTCACAACCAGGGAATAGAGTACCGCGGCCTCTTTCTCCCCAAGACCACCGCCCGCATGGCGTTCTCGATCGAGTTGTTGTCGATTTCCGCCTCGGCGATTTCCGTATATCGTTTTATGGCTTCCCACTGCCCCAGGGCATACCTGACGGCTTTCCCGAGCCTGCTCTTGGGACGCACTCTTTCTTTGAGATATTCGAATAATTCCCACAGCGAATTCAATATAGGCAACGCACGTTCACGACGGAGTTCCACCAAGGCCGAGCCGGTTATACCCTCCGCCTTTGCTTCACGTTCAATACGGTAAAGTTTTTGGATTCCGGCAAGGATCGCTCTCGCTTCGTCCGGCGCCTCCTCAAGCGCGTTATAGAAGTACCGCCTTATATGGGCCATGCAGGCAATCTGAAATACTCCCTCTTTCTCGAAAAGAGCATTGTAGCCGCCGAAGCCGTCCGTCTGTATGTATCCCTTGTAGTTCCCGAAAAACTCAAGCGGTCCTGCCCGGGCCCGGCCCCGTCTGAATTCGTAGACCACTTCACCCCATGGAATCCCGTACGCCCAGATATATCCCCGAAGCGTTTTCCCCTCTACCCCGTTTTCCCGGTACTGGATCGGCGTGTCGTCCGACTGGACGACTGGGGACTTGAGGATATAGCGTTTCATCTCCTTCACTATTCCCTGAAGGAGACTACCCATGGTCGAAATCCAGTCGCAGAGCGTCGATCTCGGCAAATCCACGCCCTGGCGGGCGAAAATCTGCTCCTGGCGGTACAGAGGAAGGTGGTCTGCGAATTTCGAAACCACCACGTGGGCCAGAAGTCCAGGGCCCGGACGACCTTTCTCGATAGGACGGGGAGGAAGTTCGGGCACTGTCACTCCCTTTCGGCAGCACGGACAGGCGTACTTGCCGCGGACTATCTCCCGGACAAAAAGCTGGGAAGGAATTATGTCCAGCTCTTCCGTCTTCTCCTCTCCGATCCGGACCTTCTTCCGCCCGCACCTCTCACAGGTCAAGTCCTCAGGCCTCCTCCACGTCCTCTGCTTTCGAACGAAGTTCTTTCTCGACTTCCTCCTGAGCTTCAAAGGCAAGTTGAAACCATGGAAGGTACAGCTGTCCCGGAGGAGTCTTCTCCGACTTCCGCCCGTAGATCCTTCTCAGGAGATCGTCGATTTTCTGTTTGAGTATTTTTTGTTCCCATAGAAGAGATTCTTTCTCTTCATTCCATGACCTTCTTTCTTCTTCCAAAGAGAGACACTGCCGACGAGCTTTTTCAAGCTCTTCTTTCAACCTCTTGTTTTCCCTTTTCAGTGCCTCAATCATGGTGACGCATTATACGTACACCGGATCCGCTTGCAACGGAAAATTTCATCATCTTCGAATTTTTTCTCGCGGTTCGTACCACCTCCTACGTCTTACTTCCCGCACTTCGATTCCACTCAAAAGAAGCGCAAGTTCTTCACCGCTCAACTTGAGTTCCGAATCTCCTATCTTAGGCCACGCAAACGTTCCTTTCTCAAGACGCTTGGCGCATAACCAGAATCCACCCCGGTTCCAAAAGAGCACCTTTACGCGGTTGCGCCTTCGGTTGCAGAACACGAAGTATTCTCCACTTGTCGGATCTCTTCCGAGCTCGTTGCTTACTATGGCCGCCAGGGTGTCGAACGATTTCCGCATGTCCGTGGGGCCGGCGACCAGAAAGATCCGATCGGAAGGCGCAAGACTCAGCATGTCTCACGCATGATCCTCAAAAGCCGCAGAAAGCTCTCCTCGTCGAAATCACACGGGATCCTTATCCGGTGCTTGTTGGGCAGAACCACTTCAAAAGCCTCGGCGGTGGCTTCTTCTTTCGGTGATTCGATTCTGAGAGCAACAAGTCCCCTCGGCTTGACTTTCGAATCCTCTCGATCGCTGACACCCTTTTCCCCGGTTCCAGCAGGAGAATCCGAGAATTTCCGCTTCCAGTAACAGAAAGCGCTGAGCCGGATTCCCCGTTCCCTGCAGAACCGGCTCTGATTCAGGCCGCTTGAAGCCTGTTCCTCCACGATCCGGCGCCACTTTTCAGCCTTGGATTTACGGGTCTCCTTCGCCTCAACGTCATTCTTAATCGCAGCCATAATTCTGACCTCCTTTCTTTGGCTGCGATTATCAAATGCAGAAACGAAAGCCGACAACCCGGATTTCGGATGTAGTTCAGTAGAGTCGAGCGGTGGCGCGCAGCACAGAAGCGGCCAATTCGTTCCGATCAGGAACGCCCAATGTCGATTAAGCGCCTGGGCCCGGGCGCCCGCTTCCGATCTACGTTTCCACCGCCCGCTCATCGAACCGTGCGTGCGGAACTACCGCACACGGCTCTCGGACTGTCTTCACCTTAAGGCGTACGAAAGCTTCCGGCACGTCTCGCGGACCCCAAACACAGAAGGCCCTTTTCACCAAAGACCACCTGCGGTGGGAAACGCCGCATTCCACGCCCATGGAGTTTGTGCCTTCTCACCAGAAAGCGTCGCGCTGCTTGCAACACAAATGCATCTACCCACCAGTACGCGCGACTCACCGTTCCATAGCTGAAGTAGTTGGCCCAGCCTCGTAAGACACCGTTGACTCGTTCCACTACTTCAGGCCACGGTTTCACACAGGTTTCCTTGAGAGTCCGTCTGATCCTCTGCCGTAAACGAGCTACTGACTTTCGTGAAGGCTGAGCAGCAATGTATCTCCTCCCTGTCGGCCGGTGCACTGTTGGACCAAAGGTATAACCGAGAAAGTCAAACGTCTCCCTCGCGGCGTCGCGGAGACAGGTCTTCTCTTCATTCAGTGTCAGCTTCATGCTGTGCATCCAGCGCCGCGTAAGATCATACGCCTTCTGCGCCGATCCCCGACAGAGAATGACGAAGTCATCCGCATAACCTACGATCCTCGCTTGCAGCCGCTCTCCCATGTTCCGATCCCGCCACGCTCGGTGGAATCGGTTCATGTAAATGTTGGAAAGCAGGGGGGAAACTACGCCGCCTTGGGGCGTACCTCTTGTATTGCTGCGGCCCCCTGTTCTTTTGATCCGACCCGCTTCGTCCCTCTCCTCAATCGGTGCTTTCAGCCATTGTCGGATCAGCTTCAGCACCGCGCCGTCGCTTATCCGCCTGGCTACCGACTTCATGAGGTCCTCATGTGGTATCGTATCAAAGTACTTCGAGAGGTCCGCATCCAATACATTGGTGAACCCCTCCTTCAGCGCCTTGTGAACCGCTTTTACGGCGTCCTGTGCGCTCCGCTTCGGGCGGTATCCATACAGCCCGTCGCAGAAGTCTGCTTCGAAGATTGGTCCCAAAACCAGGACGGCTGCAGCCTGTACCACGCGGTCCCTGATATTAGGTATACCTAACGGTCGCTCGCCGCCGTTCGGCTTTGGTATATACACCCTGCGTACCGGTCCACACTTGTACTGCTTAGCGCATAACTCCTCCCGGAGACCCTTCAACCATTTCGCAAGCCCTTGCTCCTCAATCTGCCCGAAAGTTTGACCATCCACTCCAGGAGCTCCACGCTTGGATCTCACAAGAGCGTATGCATATGCAAGTACATGCTCCCGGCAGATTTTGTCATAAAGGCTGTAGAAACGATATTCAGGCTCCTTCTTGGCCTTAAGGTAAAGCTTCCTCTGGAGATTCCGAATCTTCTGTGGGGTTCTTAGGCTCAAATCCAATCTCCCTGACTCTCTTCTCCTTCAAAAGCATGACAGAACCAGGGCCCCTTCCCTCCACCCTGTTTCCAGGGCTTCTCGGGTACTATGGGCCCCTCCGACTCCCAGCCTGGCCGACCCCCAATAGGCCGTTGGATCAGGCTACGATCCACCAGTCTGGGCCTCCCGTGTTGCGCCAGTGTCTTTCCCGGCATGCCGTCTCCGCTTTCCCCGGCAGAGAGCAGGCGACTATGCGTCGGTTTAACTCCGCCTGCCTGACAGCCTTCCCCGCGTCCGGGGCGGGTCGGCCTCTGCAACAGTCTTTCGGGGACTTTCCAGAGTTCACTCACGTTACGGCCTGTCGGTTTGCAGCCCGGCCTAACCGGACTCTTGTCCGGGGAGCTTCGACCGGCCGGTTGCCCGCACCGATCGTCCCCGTAGCTACTCAGGCGAACCGAAAATTCCTGAGACGAGACTTTCACTCGCAAGACACTGACACCTTTCACGGCGCACCCGGACGGTTACGTCTTATTTAGCATCTACCTGTGGAAGAACAGGTATCTCTCCCTCTTGTCCACTGTCTTCATCTCCACTGTATTCCATATCTGATGTCTTCACATCTTGAATAATAAATGGCATATACTCTTTAAAGTAAAGTGCTGGTTTTGAACCTTTGGCATAGTCATTAAGTAAAGCTTCTAGCTCTGCTACTTTTTTAGGATGGTCTTTGGCTATATTGTTTTTTTCACCCACATCATTTGCCAAATTATAGAGTTCTATTTTTGATGGTAAAGAAGCTTTCTTAATGAGTTTCCAATCACCTTTACGCACAGCACCTTTGTGAAACTCTGCATTGATAAGAATACTCTCATGAGGAGTTGCTTTCCCTTGCGTGATTACAGGCCACACATCTAAACCATCTATGGTCTTATTGCCCTCTGCTGTACCACCTGCTAGACCAACAAGTGTCGGCATCCAGTCAACCATATGTATAATCTCATTGTTAGTGCCCGCTTTGAGTTTTTTAGGCCAGTTGAGAAGCGCCACTGTTCTTACAGCACCTTCATTTAGACTGGCTTTCGAGCCTTTGTAAGGACCATTATTTGCAGGAGCTGGTTTATTTCCAGTTGCTTTTTTCATGCCTGATGAGTATCCAGATCCAACAATGCCTCCATTATCTGATATAAAGAGAATAAGTGTATTGTCTCTCAAGTTTTTTCTATTAAGTGCATCAACCACTGCTTTGACCGAATCATCCATAGAGGCTACCATGGCCGCATAGGTTCTTCTTAACTCATCTTTAATGTCCATAAACTTATCTAGATACTTTTTAGGTGCTTGGTATGGAGAGTGTACTGCCAAATGTGCTATATATAGAAAAAATGGCTTCTTACCATCTTGTTCTTCTATAATGCGTACAGCATCTTTGGTTATGAGGTCGGTAAAGTATTCATTTTCTTCAATAAACTTACCATTCCTTTGCCAATCCAGCACACCATTTCTCTTTTTAGTAAAATAATCTATGTTTCCAATGGTTGAACCATAAAAATAGTCAAATCCACGATTTTGAGGCCAATATTCTTTTTTGGAATGCCCAAGGTGCCATTTACCTAAAGCATACGTACTGTAACCTGCCTCTTTAAGCGCTTCTGCAATAGTTCGCTCATCCGTAGGAAGACCATAATGCTGTCCGGGAGTGATCACAAATGATTGCAAACCATAACGCATAGGGTAACGTCCCGTCATAAATGCTGCTCTTGAAGGTGTACACATAGGCTGTGCATAGAATGTCTCTAATTTTATACCTCCGTTAGCCAACTTATCAATGTTTGGAGTTTTTATATCTTTTGAACCATGATAACCCACATCTGCCCATCCTAGATCATCCGCCATAATGAAGACGATATTGGGTTGTTTTGGTAACTCTGCTGCAACAGCATCCGCCGTAGTGATACTTGCGAGAAGTAATCCTTTTTGAAGTAAATTCATTTTTATCCTTTATTAAAAACGTACGGGGGGTCAAACCTCCGTTTTGTTGTTTTTGTTCTTGAGTGACATAATAATTTTATCAACATAGCAATTCAGATTTTCATCTTTGTTCAATTTAAATTTATCAACAGCAGAATTATACCCACTGATGTTTAATCCGAATATTTTTGACAATTCTGTCAGTGTTTTATTTCTTCTACAATAGCATGATGTAAGGTATATTGCAAGCTGAGCGATAGTCAAAAAGGGCGGCTTTTTGGATCATTATGTAGGGGTGGAGATGGTACACGCGTGTTCGAACCCGTTTCACGGGGTCGCCTTTCCGGGGGCGGCCGCGACGCAGACGCTTAATCTCGATATGTGTCTGGGAAGCGATACGTACGTTGAGAGTAACCGTCCGGTGAAGCACATCGCAAAACGGGCTTGACGACCCCGAATTTGTTCTTTTTTGCGCAGGGTCATTTCAAATTCTGAAGCGGTTTTTACACCGAACGGATCCTTCCCGTTTCAAGAAAATGCGAAAGAACACAGGGAGAGATGTAAATTCCGGCGCCTTTCGAACACCCATTCCGATCCTTTCCGAACACCCGTTCCGGCACAATAAACGCCCAATTCGGTCCGTATTGCCACGGACACCTCCCATGCTCTCGCCATACTTTACTGGCTTATTCCGCAATGGCAAATGTCCAATTCCAACTGAAGCACGACACCCCCGGCTTGTCGTCCGGCGACATCGCCTCAAATTCGCTTCACGGCATTCGCCGAAGGCCT
>MVCQ01000132.1 GCA_002059205.1 Candidatus Latescibacteria bacterium 4484_107 | reverse complement strand
CCCAGCCTTCTCCTTTCAGGGATCAGGGGTCGGGAACTATCGCCCATGATTCTTGCCTTTATCTTCTCGTTCCCCACGCTCCTGGGTGGGAACGCAGCTCCGACGCTCTGCGTCATCCAATCAAAACTCAAATTGTAACCGTGCAAAATATAGCCAATATCGCAGGCCATTTAATGGAATATTCATTTGCAGACATTGTGCTTCCGCTCCCGATTCAGGGGGCTTTCACCTACGCCTTGCCGGAGTGTCTGAGCGGGCAGGTGAAGGTGGGGACGCGTGTTCTGGTATCTTTCAGCGGGCGACGAAGGATCGGGTTTGTGGTGCGTTTCCGGGAGCAGGTGGAGGGGACGAGGGAGATCAAGGAGATCTTGGAGATACTGGACGGAGAACCCGTGTTCGATGAGGCGATGGCGGCTTTGACGCAGTGGATCGCCGGGTATTACCTGTGTTCCTGGGGAGAAGCGCTAAAGTGCGCATTACCGGCCGGGGTCTTTTCGGAGGGCAGGCGGAGGGTGGTTTTGAAGGAGCCGTATCCTGAGCCGTTGATCGCGAAGCTTTTGCGTCGGGCGCCGAGGCAGGTGGAGGTGTTGAGGCTGCTGGCGAATCGGAAGGCGGCGACGTTGGATCAAATCAGGCGGATGGTCGGGAAAGAGGATCTGTATGGGGTTGTTCGGGAGTTGGCGCGGAAGGGGTACGTGGAGGTGGTTGACGTCCCAGGGACGCCCCGGGTTAAGGTAAAAAAGGAGCGGATGGTTCGGATCGCTGAGAAGGAGGGGATGGATGAGGCGGTCAAAGAGTTAGAAAGGCGCGCGCCGAAACAGGCCGCGTGTCTGAAGATTCTGATCGAGCGGGAGGAGATGCCCGCTTTTATTTTGTCGAGGGATTACGGAATCGGATGGAGTTCCTTGAAAGGATTGGAGCAAAAGGGATGGGTGCGTATCGTATTGGAGGAAACCATCCGGGATCCGTTCGAGGAAATGTCCGTTGAGGAGCTCCAAAAACTTGAGTTGACGCCGGCGCAGCGGGAGGCCTTGGATGGCGTGATGGAGGCTATTGAAACTAGGACATTTCGGACCGTACTGCTCTATGGCATCACGGGAAGCGGGAAAACGCAGGTGTATATCGAGGCGATTGCAAAGACCCTGGCGATGGGACGAAGTGCGATTGTGCTTGTACCGGAGATTTCGCTGACGCCTCAGACGGTGCGGCGGTTTCGGGCGCACTTTGGGGATGAGGTGGCGGTGCTGCACAGCGGCTTGTCGGAGGGAGAGCGGTACGATGCGTGGCGGATGATTCGGCGCGGGGAACGGAAAATCGTGGTGGGCGCGCGCTCGGCGGTGTTTGCGCCGCTTGGCAATCTGGGGCTGATCGTAGTGGATGAGGAGCACGAGTCCACGTATAAACAGTATGATACCACGCCTCGCTATCACGCCCGGGACGTGGCTACGATGCGCGCCAGAGAGGCGGGAGCGGTGGTGATCCTCGGATCGGCCACGCCTTCGCTGGAATCGTATCGCAATGCGCAGACGGGTAAGTTCGCGCTGTCCCAACTTCCGGAGCGTATTGACGATCGGAGGCTGCCGGAAGTGGAGATCGTGGATATGCGCAAGGAGAAGGAGGCGGGCAATTGGTCTATTTTCTCCAAGTCGCTGAAGGAGGGGATCAGAGAGCGCCTGAAGCGGAAGGAGCAGGTGATATTGCTTCAGAACCGGCGGGGATATGCCACGTTTATCCAGTGCCCGGATTGCGGGTTTTCGTTCCATTGTCCGCACTGTCAGGTGACGCTCACCTATCACGCATCTGGGCGATGGCTGATCTGCCATTATTGCGGACTTCGGAAGCGCGCGCCGTCTGTGTGCCCGGAGTGTCATGGGCATCGTCTCAAATACCGGGGAATCGGAACGGAACGCGTGGAGGCGGAGCTTGAATCGCTGTTTCCTGAAGCTCGGATTGTGCGCATGGATCGGGACACCACGGGTACGAAGGGCGCGCACTATCGGTTATTGGAGCGGTTTCGCCTGAAGGAGGCGGATATTTTGCTTGGCACGCAGATGGTGGCCAAGGGGCTGGATTTTGCGGAGGTGACCTTGGTGGGGGTGATCTCTGCCGATACCGCGCTTAATCTTCCGGATTTTAGGGCTGGAGAGCGCACGTTTCAGCTTTTGACGCAGGTGGCGGGCCGCGCCGGCCGGGGGGATCGCACCGGCCGGGTGATCATCCAGACGTATAATCCGGACGATGAGGCGATCCGGTTTGCCCAGCAGCACGATTTCGTGGGGTATGCGCGGATGGAGTTGGCGCATCGGGAGGAATTGGGGTATCCGCCCTTCGGAAAATTGGTCAAAATGTTGTTCCGAAGCACGAACGAAAAAGCGGTGCAACGGATTGCCGGACAATACGGGTTCGCACTGAGAAAGGCTGCCGGAGGCCGGATCGAGGTGTTGGGCCCGGTGGAAGCGCCGCTGGGCCGGATCAGGGATTATTACCGCTGGCACCTGCTTCTGCGTGGAAAGGGTTCAAAGACGCTGCGAAACCTCGCAATGGAGGTGCATCGTACCGGACGCTCCGACGCGAAAAGCCACCAGGTGATCGTGACGATTGACGTAGATCCGGCGGGCATGCTGTGATCGCGGATTGCGGATTGGGGATTTCGGATTGAAATCCCTCGCCGCCCCGCCCGCCGTGCGATTCGGTAGCTTCCCTCTCATGTTTCACGTTTCGCGATACGTTTCACGGTTTGTCCGTCTTTTTTCCGGAGCCATGAGAAGGCTCGGCGTTCAGCGAGCGGCTCAACTCGATCAGGTAGGCTTTGAAGTCGCCGCCGATATCCTTTCGTCCGAGGGCCACCTCGACGGTGGTTTTCAGGTAGGAAAGAGGGTCGCCTACGGTGTACCACTTGCCGATGATCGGATAGGCATAAACCGCTTTCGCTTTGGCGAGGGCGGTGATGCCGTCGGTGAGTTCCAGTTCTCCCCGTTTGGAGCGGGGAATGGTTTCCAGGACGTCGAAAATCTCCGGTTCGAGGATCATGCGCCCGAGGAACGCTAAGTTCGAGGGCGCTTTGTCTATGAGGGGCTTCTCCACGAGGTCGTCCATGAGGTACACCTCGTTGACGCGTTTCCCGCTGACGATGCCGTAGCTGGAGATTTTTTCTTCGGGGATTTCCTGGACGGCCAGCATGGAGCAATTGTATTTATCATACAAGGCCATCAGTTGTCCGATGCAGGGGATCCGGGACTCAACGATGTCGTCGCCATAAAGGACCGCGAAGGGTTCGTTGCCAATGTGGTTTTTGGCTTTCAGGATCGCGTGGCCGGTGCCGAGGGTTTCCTTCTGGCGGAGATAGTGGATGTCGGCCAGCTTCTCGATTTTTTCCAACGTCTCTAACAGGGCTTGATCGCCCTTCTTCTCGGCCGATTGGTGGACTTCGATGGATCGGTCGAAGTGATCCTCTACCGCGCGCTTGCCCCGGCCGGTGATGATCAGAATATCCTCGATCCCGGCTTCCACGATTTCCTCCACAATGTACTGGATGGCGGGCTTATCCACGATGGGGATCATTTCCTTAGGAAGCGCCTTGGTGGCGGGCAGAAAGCGGGTGCCCAATCCAGCGGCGGGAATGACGGCTTTTCGAACCTTCATAGTTGGACTCCTTGTTTGGATTGAAGCTGCAAGCAGGCGCGTTTTCCGGTTGTTTAGGAAACCGCGCTTTTATTTTTGTCTCCCCTCATGCGTTGTGCCCGATCAGAGATATCGTTTTGTCTTGACGAGTCGAGCAACTCAATGCACCTCCTCCTCCACCGGCACCATCGAGATCGTCCGCAGGGGACATCGCTGGGTGCAAAGGCCGCAGGCGCACGCCAGACAGCATTTGGCTTACGCGCTGGCTTGCACGGAAAAGGTATGGACCGGCTCCGACCCGAGGATATATTGCTTGAATCCAAGAACGGTGAGGCCCACAAGTTCTCTGGTATCTGGATCCAGCCGGAGGAAGACTTCATCGTCCTGTTCAACGGAGATGGCTTCACGTGCACGACTTCCGAGCGCCACCTCGAGAATATCGTCTTCCTGGTCATAGCTAAGGGTAATTTGATCTATCGTATCCAAAGGAGACCTCCGGTTTTTTTGAGGTGATCGGTCAGCATGACGGTGCTTACATATCCGTGCAGACCAAGCGGCTCTTGTACATATTTTACAACGGCTAAGATATAACAGCGGGCAAACTTTCCAGATGTGAGACCGGCTCGATAAAGTAATTTGGATCGCGGATCCCGCACGCTTTGATAGATAAAATCCGGATACTGGATGGTTTCTTTGATTCCGGAAAGATAAGACTTCACCTCCGGGTGCCCCTTAGCCGGATCAAGGAGCTTCTGAAACCATGTCGTCCGGGTTAGCGTCACGGGGATATCGTTCCTGTCCAAAATCGTGAACACGGGTTCTCCTTCCAATGAATCAAAAAACAACGCCGCTCTCATACTGAACCGTGCTGTTTAGCGTATGGCCTCCTCCACCGGAACCATCGAAATCGTCCGCAGGGGACAACGCTGGGTGCAAAGGCCGCAGCCCGTGCACTCGTCGTTGATCCGGTAGCGGTCGCCTTCCAGTTCCACGGCGTCGTAAATGCACACGCGGGCGCAGATTCCACAGCCGATGCCGCATCCGCACGCCAGGCAGCGCTTGGCTTCGGCTACGGCTTCTTCTTCGGTAAGGTCGCCGGCGATTTCGTCGAAGGCGGCGCGCCGTTTGTCAGGTGCGATATGGGGAATGGCTACGCGGGAAGCAAGGACTTCATCCCGGTTGCGCCGGATCACGTCGCGTTTGTCCACCGTGATGCGTTCGGGCGGTTCGGGTACGGGGACTCCATTCAGATAGGCGTCTATGGAAAGGGCGGCTCGCTTTCCCGCGGCGATGGCTTCCGGTACCGTGGCCGGGCCGCCGGCCATGTCGCCTCCCGCGAAGAGGTTTTTCACGGAGGTGGCGCAGGTGTCCGGATCAATGTTCAGGCTGTCCTGTCGGCTCAGGTGAAGGCTGCTGTCCCGCAGGAAGGAGAGGTCGGGAGTCTGGCTGACGGCCGGGATGACCATATCCACGTTCAGCACGAATTCCGCTTCTTCAACAGCCTGGGGGCTGCGTCGGCCGCTTTCGTCGGGATCGCCGAGGAAGTGGTTCCGGCACCGCAGGCCGCGCACCTTCCCGTTCTCCGTGAGGATTTCCAGGGGCGCGATCAGATAGAGCACCCGCACGCCTTCCTCTTCGGCTTCCTGGATCTCCCACTCGGCGGCGGGCATTTCCTCTTTGGTGCGGCGATACACGAGACAGACTTCTTTTGCGCCCAGTCGGATCGCGGTGCGTGCGGCGTCTATGGCCGTGTTGCCTCCACCGATGACGGCGATTTTGGAGCCGACGGAGACGGTTTCTC
>MVCQ01000131.1 GCA_002059205.1 Candidatus Latescibacteria bacterium 4484_107 | reverse complement strand
AAATCGCCCCGCTACTTGGGCGAAGCCCAATAAATTGGGCTAACTCCTGCGAGTGAGTGCCTCTTAGCCCTGTTTACAGGGGTTTTCAACCGTAGCGCGGAGAATTTATTCCCGCGCGGAGTCTTCCGCGTGGCGATAAATCGCCCCGCTACTTGGGCGAAGCCCAATAAATTGGGCTAACTCCTGCGAGTGAGTGCCTCTTGGCCCTGTTTACAGGGGTCTTCAACCGTAGCGCGGAGAATTTATTCCCGCGCGGAGTTTTCCGCGTGGCGATAAATCGCCCCGCTACTTGGGCGAAGCCCAATAAATTGGGCTAACTCCTGCGAGTGAGCGCCTCTTAGCCCTGTTTACAGGGGTCTTCAACCGTAGCGCGGAGAATTTATTCCCGCGCGGGCTATCCGAAAATCACCGAATCAGATGAGCCAGTCTTCCCCATCGAACCTTATGGACAACATCCCAGAGCGGCGCCTTTTTGTTCCACGACCAATACAGAATCATTGCCTTACCCTTGAGATTTTTCATAGGCACAAACCCCCAGTAGCGCCCATCCTGGCTGTTATCCCGATTGTCTCCCATCACAAAAAAGGCATCCCGGGGCACGGTGACCGGCCCGAAATTATCCCGATGACTGACCCTGCGCGGCAATATGCGGCGGTCCGTGAACTTCGATTTCGGGGGAAGCGGCAAAACCTCGCCATTCACATAGACCACCTTGTCTCGGATTTCGACGCGCTGACCCTCGGTGGCGATCACGCGCTTGATGAA
This sequence comes from Candidatus Latescibacteria bacterium 4484_107, assembly GCA_002059205.1. Classification (GTDB taxonomy): domain Bacteria; phylum Latescibacterota; class 4484-107; order 4484-107; family 4484-107; genus 4484-107. The sequence goes on along the minus strand of MVCQ01000131.1, from coordinate 4,663 downwards.
ATCCTTTTTGGGATCTCTGGGGTACTTGAAAATAACGACATCGCCCGTCCTGGGCTTCCGGATCCCCGGCAGCCGAATGTCCGTAAACGGAATCGTGGGCCCATAGATAAACTTGTTCGCCAGCAGAAAATCGCCCACCAATAGTGTATCCTCCATCGACCCCGATGGGATACGAAATGCCTGCACCACAAACTGCCGGATCACCAAAGCCAGCAGAACAGCCACTGCAATGGCTTCTACATATTCCCGCACCACCGATTTCTTTCTTCCCGGATTTTTTCCCTTGCCCACTGAACAGACCTCCTATAAAAAAGGGACGAGCGTTTTTTGAGACGACGGCATTTTTCGGAGCGAAGAAGCCGCGCTGGAAAAATTTCCTCATTCTATTCCAAAACCACTTCCGTCAGCCACTTGGAAAAGCCCGAAAAACGAGAGGACACAACTCCGCTCGCAACAACAAAACGACTTCATTTTATTGTCATTGCGAGGCACGAAGCACCGGGCGCCATCTCATCTGAGAAACGTTTTGCAAGTGGCTCTGGCGTTCAAGCAGGCGGTCGGAACTTCCCTTGGACTTATGGAGTGCGGTGATTCTGTCATCGCATGCAACGACAGAATCGTTGCGCTCCACAGGGGAAAACAGTGCCGCCTCCGGCTTTGGATTTTGACCTTAATTTGGTGTTTGCATTTTGGTTTGTGATATGCTCACCGGGCACTTTTTCCGATCCCGCAAAGTCAAGCCAGCATACTCCAAATATACAATACCCTTCCTAAAAAGTCAACGATTTTAGCGCAAAAGCGCAGAGACCACAAGGCCTTTTCAAAGAAAAACTTGTTCAGGGAACAGAGGTCCGCGTTTCCCTTCTCAATTTTGGAGCGATCCATCATCCCCGGAAGGGCCTGTCCAGCCTCGGTCGAAACACGAAACGCGGCGGGAAATGGGAAAGACTGAAGGCTGAAGGCTGAGGGCTGAGGGCTGAGAGCTGAGAGCTGCTGAACCCTTACCCTCTTTTTATCTTGACAAGAGCGCGGCTTTTCCGTAGTTTATGGGCGAACCGCGCACCCAGGCAAACATGGGGTGCGGCATGGTTTCTCACATCATTCATGGGCCAAAAACGGAGGGTTGAATATGGGAAAGGAAATCAACGCAGGATTGATTGGATTTGGAACCATCGGCAGGGGAGTGGCGCGATTGATGCTCGAGCGCTCCGGGGAATTTATGCAAAAGAAGGGCTTTGCCCTGAAATTGAAGCGCATCGCAGATTTGGATGTGGCCGCACCGCGCGGCTTAGATCTTCCTAAAGAGATGCTGACTACGGATGCGCAAGCCGTGTTAAACGACCCGGAAATAGAAGTGGTGATCGAATTGATCGGGGGGTTGGAGCCGGCGCGGACCTTTGTATTGCGCGCTCTGGAACAGGGAAAAAGCGTGGTGACGGCGAACAAGGCCTTACTGGCCCAGTTCGGGGATGAGTTGTTTCGGGCGGCCCGCGAGCACGGAGGCGAGTTGGCATTCGAGGCGAGTGTGTGCGGAGGGATTCCCATCCTTCGGGTGCTGAGGCAGGGATTGTTCACGGATCGGATCGTTTCGCTCTATGGGATCTTGAACGGCACGACCAATTACATTCTGACGAAGATGGCGGAGGAAGGCGGTCGTTTTGAAGAGGTGCTCCGGCAGGCGCAGGACGCGGGCTTCGCGGAGGCGGATCCGACGATGGACGTCAGCGGGAAGGATGCGGCGCAGAAATTGGCCATTCTGCTTCGAATCGGATTCGGCGCGTCCGTCACTCCGGAGGCGATGTTTGTGGAGGGAATCGAGCGAATCGGGCGGCAGGACATCGAGGATGCGGAGGAGTTGGGATACGCGATCAAATTGCTGGCGATCTCAAAACGCACGGAGCGGGGAATCGAGGCGCGGGTGCATCCGGCGATGATTCCGAAGGGGGCGCTTTTGGCGAGCATCCGGGACGAGTTCAACGCGGTGGAGTTGGTGGGAGACTGGGTCGGCCCCCAGGTGTTCTACGGACGCGGCGCCGGCGAGCGTCCTACGGCCAACGCCGTGGTCTCCGATCTGGTGGAGTTGGCGGAGCGGCGACTCGAAGGAGGCGGCTCGCGAGCGGGAGAACTGCTTTCGGAGGCGGGCAAAACGACGCTGGTTCCGATGGAAGAAGTGGTCCTCCCGTATTACGTTCGGATGCTCGCGCTGGATCAGCCCGGGGTGCTCGGTCAGATCGCCGAGTTGCTTTCGGAGGAAGGGATCAGCATTGCGTCGGTGATTCAGAAGGGGCGGGCACAGTTTCAGGGAGCGGTGCCGGTTGTGATTATGACGCACGAGGCCACGGAAGCGGGGATGCGGCGGGCGATCCAACGGATCGACGCGCTGTCGGTGGTGCGGGACCGGACGCAGGTGATTCGGGTGGAGGAGTTGTAGTGCGCAAATTTTGAAGACTCCCCGGGCTTCGTAAGGGCGTAAGGGCGATCCTTGATTCTTTCGTAAAAAGACAACTCCTGCCGCAAAGAGCACTAAGGGGCACTAAGAAAAAAACATAACCATTTAATTATTAGATAGTTTTCCTCTTCGCGTCCTTCGCGGCAAGATCAGTTTTGGAACCTTTTTACGAGCGGAACATCCCTGTGATCGCCCCTTTTTGCTTTGCCGTTGCAACGGGCCACAAAAACCCTCAGTGCGTCAACGCCCAGACCACGATGTTCGCGCCCATCTTCAGCGCCGCCTCCCGGATTTCCGGGGGATCGTGATGCACCTCGGGGGAGGCCCATCCGTCGCTGATGTTGCTCTCGAAGGTATAAAGCACAATGAGACGCTTTTCGTGAAAGATCCCGAACGCCTGAGGAGGCCCCCCGTCGTGTTTATGGATTTTTGGCAGTCCCTGGGGGAACTCGAAAGGGTGATGGAAAATGCCGTGACTCAGGGGAATCTCCAACATTTCTTTATCCGGAAACACTTTTTTGATCTCCCTCCTGAAAGCTTTGTCCATGCCGTAATCATCGTCCGCGTACAAAAATCCCCCGTGTTCGAGATAGACCCTGAGCCGGCGCGCTTCCTCCTCCGAAAAGGAAATGTTTCCGTGCCCCGTCATATAGATCAAGGGATACGAGAAAAAATCCTCGTCCGCGATCGCCACGGGAACCTCTTCCGAAGCCACCTCCATGGCGGTATGCTCCCGGAGGAAGTCCAACAGGTTCGGGATGACAGAGGGATCGTTGTACCAATCGCCTCCGCCCGAATACTTCAGTCGGGCGATAGTAAACTTGGCGGTGGGGCCGTTCGTTTTTGCGAAGACGGAGGAAATAAGAAATAGAGATCCCACCGCAAAGACGCAAAGAACGCAAAGGACTTCAAAGGCAAAGGTTGAAGTTAAGGTTGAGACCCTCCAGCCCTGTCTTCCCTCTCTTCTTAACCGCAACCTTAGCCTGTCTTTTCTTTGTCTTTCTTTGCGGCTTTGCGGTGCGCTTTCTGTTTTTTCTTTCATCCCATTTCCTCGTCTAAGCTGATTCGGGACACGCGTTCCAACCTTTGTCCCAGGAAGCGCTCTCCCATTTTTCGGAATTGAGCCGGCAGGTCGCTTACGAAAAATTCGTGCTCCGGTTCGGCATGCGACGGGTTTAAAAGCCCCCTGTCCTTCAATACGTGAGCGATCTCGCGGGCGGTCTCCTCGGCGGAATCCGTCAGCCCAACGCCGGGTCCCATCACCTTCCCGATGGTGCGCTTCAGAAGCGGGTAATGCGTACATCCCAGGACCAATACGTCCACCTCCGCCTCCTTCAGCGGGCTCAGATACTCCTCGGCGATCAGAAAGGTCGCCTCCTTATCCTCCCATCCTTCTTCGGCCAGGGGCACAAAGAGCGGACAGGGCTGGACATGGATCTCAATATGATCGTCTAAGGCGGCCAGCGCCCGCTGATAGGCACCGCTTCGTATCGTGCCCACCGTGCCGATCACGCCCACTTTTCCGCTCCGCGTCCTTTGTACGGCGGTTTTCGCGCCGGGACGGATCACCCCGATTAGGGGCAGATCGAGCTGCTCCCGGATGTGGATGTATCGGGCGTGGTCGGAGAGATTGATATATTTCCCGCCCACGAGAGGAAGCGTGTATTTCTCGCTGATCGCATCCAACGCAACAGACGAGGCTGTATTGCACGCCACCACGATGGCCTTGACGCGATGTTGCAGCAGAAAGGCGCAGTCCTCCAACGCAAACCGCCGGATGGTCTCGGGAGATTTCGTCCCATACGGCGCGCGCGCCATATCCCCGAAATAGACCACCCGCTCTCCGGGCAATTGCCTGAAAATCTCCGCCACCACCGTCAATCCTCCGATCCCGGAGTCGAATACACCGATGGGTCTGTCGTCCATGCCTCTTCCACATTAAGAATTGATATCTAGTGCTCAGTCAAGTTTAACCTGATGGATAGAGATTTCCATATCTGAAGTTCCTTAATCGGCAAAGGGATTCGCCTCCCACGCTCCTTTGTAGGAGGGCAATCCTTTGCCCGATTTGTGCTTGGCTTTATCCGTCAAATCGCTCTTGACAGACCACTAACCTGCATTATTCACAAATTCACCAAAAATCCTCTTATGCTCTTATGCAGCAAAGTCTTTTGAATTTTCGGTTTCAAAACGCTATTTTTCATGAAAAGCCTG
>MVCQ01000130.1 GCA_002059205.1 Candidatus Latescibacteria bacterium 4484_107 | reverse complement strand
TTTTTAAAATCTTGGCAATGGGGAAAGGAAGGGCGGGGGGCATGGAAAACGTATCCCTCCAAAAAATTAGCGCGGTGGTAGCAGGAATCCTGACGGGATCGCATCGGCCGGCGGATTTGGGCAAAGAGCCGGCGGAGGTCTCCATTGATTCCAGAGCCGTTCAAGGGGACGAGCTTTTTTTCGCGCTGGAAGGGGAGCATTCGGACGGGCACCGCTTTGTGGCGGATGCGTTGACGAAAGGCGCGGCCGCGGCTGTGGTGCGAAGGGACTGGGCAAAGGCGCACGCGGAGCTTTCGGGCGTGCTCATCGGAGTGGACGATCCCCTGACTGCACTGGCTCAGTTGGCGGGCTGGTATCGCCGGCGGTTCACGCTTCCGATGGTGGCGATCACCGGGACGAACGGAAAGACCACGACCAAGGACATGGCGGCCTGCGTGCTGTCCTCGAAGCATCGCGTGCTGAAAACCGGAGCGAGTTTCAACAACCACATCGGCGTGCCGCTGACCTTGCTTCGGCTTTCCTCGGCGCACGAGGTGGCCGTCGTGGAACTTGGGATGAGCGCGCCCGGAGAGATCGCCGCGCTCTGTCGGTTGGTTCGTCCTTCCGTGGGCGTGATCACCAATGTAGGGCCCGCGCATTTTGAGGCGTTCGACTCGGTGGCGGAGATCGCGGCGGCCAAGGGCGAGCTTTTAGCGGCTTTAGACGAGACGGCGTCGGCGGTTCTGAACGCGGACGATCCCCTTGTGATGCGCCAGCAGAACCGCTTCCAGGGGCGGGTGATCGGCTTCGGGATCGAGCATCCGTGTGCTTTCCGGGCCGAAACGATCACCCTGAACGGACAGGGAAGAGCCTGCTTTACCATTGGCGAAACAAGCGTCATGCTGAGCATTCCCGGAAAGCATAATATTTACAACGCCCTGGCGGCGATGGCCGTGGGTTCCCTTTTCGGGATTTCTCCGGATGAGGCCGCGCATGCTCTGAAAAATGCCCCGACCAGCCCCATGCGCATGGAGGTGACGGAGCGAAACGGCGTGACCTTCCTCAACGACGGATACAACGCCAATCCGGTCTCGATGCGAAGCGCGTTGGAGACGCTGACCGATTTCGAATTTCGGATTTCGGATTGGGGATTGAAAAACTCCAGGAATCCGCAATCCGGGACAGCGCGCAAGATAGCGGTGTTGGGAGATATGCTGGAATTGGGCGCCATTACCCCGAAAGCCCACGAGGAGGTGGGGCGCGTGGCTGCCGCTCTCGGCGTGGATGGGCTCTTCTGCTTCGGCCCCTTTGCGAAACACATCCGAACGGGCGCGATCCGGGCGGGGATGGCCGGGGAAGCGGCGCGGCATTTCGACGACAAAACCCGGTTATCCGGGACGCTGAGATCGTTCCTCCGGCCCGGAGATGTCGTCCTGATCAAAGGATCGCGGGGCATGCGGATGGAGGAAATTCTCGAACGACTTGAGTAGTGGACGCGCTTCGAGTTTCACCCTTTGCGTTTTACGTTTCGTTTCTTAATAAGGGATAGTCATGTTCTATCATCTTCTCGTTCCATTGACGCATCGCCTGTCCTTCCTCAATGTCTTTCGGTACATCACCTTCCGGTCCGCGTACGCCATGGTCACCGCGCTTTTGATCTGCTTTGTGCTGGGCCCGTGGGTGATTCGGAGGCTGAAGGCGTATCAGGTCCGGGAGACGATCCGGGACGACGGGCCGCAGACGCATCTGGCGAAGGAGGGGACGCCGACGATGGGGGGCATCATCGTGCTGTTTGGGATCGTGGTGCCCACACTGCTCTGGGCGGATTTGAGTAATTCCTATGTGCTGCTGGTGTTGCTCTCTACTGTATGGCTGGGAATCGTTGGCTTTATAGACGATTATCTGAAGGCCATCAAAAAGATGCCCAAAGGGCTGGTGGGCCACTATAAACTGGCCGGACAGGTTGCGCTCGGACTCGTGGTGGGAAGCTTTTTGTATGTTCACCCCATTGCTCCGCGATGGGCGACGATGACGGAGATGCCTTTCTTCAAGGAATGGCTGATCGACTTCTCGTGGCTCTACATCCCGTTTGTGGTCTTTGTGATCACAGGAACGTCCAACGCCGTCAATCTGACGGACGGACTGGATGGTCTGGCCATCGGGCTTTTGGCCATCGCCGCCGCCGCTTTCGGTCTCGTCAGTTATGTAAGCGGCCGGGTGGACTTCAGCGCGTATCTCGATATTTTGTATCTGCCGGGTTCCGGGGAGTTGAGCGTGTTTTGCCTCGCTGCCGTGGGAGCGGCTTTGGGATTTTTGTGGTTCAACAGCCATCCGGCTCAAGTCTTTATGGGGGATACAGGTGCGCTGGCCCTTGGGGGCGCTTTGGGCACAGTGGCTGTGCTGCTGAAAAAAGAATTTCTACTGTTGATCATCGGGGGCGTGTTCGTGGCGGAGACCCTGTCCGTGATTATACAGCGGCTTTATTTCAAATACTACAAGAAGCGCACCGGAACGGGAAGGCGGGTGTTTCGGATGGCGCCATTGCATCATCATTTTGAACTGTTAGGTTGGCCGGAATCCAAAGTGGTCGCCCGATTTTGGATCGTGGGCATTTTGCTGGCGCTGTTGAGCTTGAGTACATTCAAAATCCGTTAAAGGGAGTAAATCCCCATGAAAAATATCCTCGTTGTGGATGACGAAAGGGACGTTCGGAACGTGTTGGGAGATATGCTGGATTTTTTGGGATATCATGTTACGGCCGTTCCGGATGGCAAGAAGGCGCTGAAATTGGCCGACGGCGGATTCGATCTCATGATCACCGATCTGAACATGCCGAAAATGGGCGGGAAAAAGCTTTTGAAGGCGATCAAACTGCGTGCTCCCCATTTGCCCGTGGCCGTCGTTACGGGCTATGGAACAAAGGAGACCCGGGACGAGGTTACCGCCATGGGAGCGGAAGGATTTCTCGAGAAACCCTTCCGGATCGCCGAGGTGAAAAACCTGGTCGAACATACGATGGAAGCTTCGCGCAGATAAGTGCTCAGACAAAATTATTTTTTATGCTCACCGCAGAGTCCACGGGGTTCGCAGAGGGAAGAAAGTGAGAAAGTGAGACGGTGAACCCCCTCCCACTTTCTCACTTTCACAGGGAGTTTCTCTGCGTGCTTTGCGTGCTCTGCGGTGCGGATTATATGAATTTAATTTTGTCCACCTACTTAACCCCCGCATTACGAAGGCCATCGCACCAATCACCAATCACCAATCACTACTCACCAATCACCAAACTATGAACGAACACACCGACACCCCCGACAGCATCCTGACGCTCGTGACCTTGGGCCTCGTAGTCGTCGGAGCCGTGATGGTTTACAGCTCCAGTTCCGTGCTGGCGGAGGCCCGATTCACGGGGAGCGGCTTCTTTTTCAAACGGCATTTGGTTCGGGCTTTTTTGGGAGTGGTCGTGATGTTCCTCGTGGCCCGGATCAACTACCACCTGTTTATCCGGTTCTCGAAAGCGTTGCTGTTTGCGGGATTGGCCTTGCTGATGGTGCTCTGGATCCAGAAAATCGCCCACAGTGGAAACAATGCCAGGCGTTGGATTCGCTTGCTCGGGATTTCCTTCCAGCCGTCGGATCTGGTAAAATTAGCGCTCGTTATTTATACGGCGGACTCCCTTGCCCGGAAGCAGGATCGCATACGGAGCTTCGTGGATGGATTGCTTCCGTATCTGCTGCTTTATGGGTTTTCCATGGCACTGATCGTGGTTCAGCCGGATTTGGGGACCGCCGTCACAATCGGTGTGGTGCTCCTGATCATGCTGTTTGTGGGCCGCGTGCGCCTCTCCCACATCGTAGGCGTGGGACTGGCATCGGTTCCGATTTTGTACGCGCTGATCTTCTGGGTAGGCTATCGGAAAGATCGCATCGCGGCTTTTTTGCACCGGGGCGATCACGTGGAGGACGTGAGCTACCAGATCCATCAATCGTTGATCGCGCTGAGCAGCGGGGGCATCGGGGGAGTAGGGTTGGGGAAGAGCACCCAGAAGCTCCTTTTTCTGCCCGAGCCGCATACGGATTTCGTGTTCTCCATCATTGGGGAAGAATTCGGGCTGTTGGGCACGCTGATCGTGCTTTCCCTGTTTTTGATCCTGTTGTGGAGAGGGATGCGCATCGCGCGGAACGCGCGGGATCTGGAGGGGTTCTTTCTCGCCACGGGGATCACGGCTATGATCTGTGTGTATGCCCTCTTCAACATCGGCGTGGCGACGGCTGTGCTTCCCACTACCGGATTGCCCCTGCCCTTCGTCAGCTACGGAGGTTCCTCGCTGCTGTTGACCCTGGTCGGTGTGGGCATCCTTCTGAGTATCTCCCGAAGGGGGAAACGGGAAAGTGAGAAAGTGGGAAAGTGAGAAAGTGGGAGTTCTTCCCTCTCCCCATCGCGGGAGGAGGAGGGGATGCGGGGTCCGGGTGCTTCTGGCCGGGGGAGGAACCGGCGGGCACGTGTTCCCGGCACTGGCGCTGGCGGATGCGGTTCGGAAGCGTGCTCCGGAGGCGGAACTTCTTTTTGTGGGAACCGAACGGGGGATGGAGCGCAATGCGGTTCCCCAAGCCGGGTATCCCATTCGGATGATTTCCGTGATCGGTCTTCGGCGGCAAGTGTCGTGGGAGTGGCTTCGATTTCCCTTTGCTTTGATGGATAGTTTGCGCGAGACGCGGCGGATTTTCAGGGCGTTTCGGCCCCACCTTGTCACGGGAACCGGGGGATACGTGAGCGGCCCGGTTGGGTTTATGGCGGGATGGTTCGGCGTTCCCCTCGTGATTCAGGAACAGAACAGCTATCCGGGTATTACCACCCGCTTGTTGGCGTTGCTCGCGGATCAGGTGCATTTGACGTTCCCGGAATCTGAACGTTACTTTCTGAGGAAGCGAAATCTTCAAATAAGCGGCAATCCCACGCGGTCGGAGATCGGCTCGGTGGATCGGACGGAGGCGCGCAAAAGGCTGGGGTTAGCGCAGGATAAGCCGACTTTATGCGTGATCGGAGGGAGTCAGGGCGCGCACAGCATCAACGTGGCGCTCTCCGAGGCGCTGGATCGATTGACCGCATCCGGGATTCAGGTGCTCTGGCAGACCGGTGAGCGGGATTATCAATGGGCGTCACAAGTATCTGCGCACTATGGAAACACCGTTCGGGCGCAGGGCTTTGTGGATATGCCCACCGCGCTCGGAGCCGCTGATTTGATCTTGTGCCGCGCAGGCGCGATGACCTTGGCGGAGATCACGCGGTGTGGTTTGCCCGCGATTCTCGTGCCCTATCCGTATGCAACGGCGAACCATCAGGAACACAACGCCCGATCTTTGGTCGAAGCCGGCGCCGCGGAATTGATCCTGGATCGGGAACTGAGCGGAGAACGGGTGGGGGAGCGCGTGTCCGCACTTCTTGAGGATAGGGAACGATTGG
>MVCQ01000129.1 GCA_002059205.1 Candidatus Latescibacteria bacterium 4484_107 | reverse complement strand
AGTCACCACATGCACGCCTGCCCGCTCCGCCGCCTCCCGCGTCCCGTCGCTGGACCCGTCGTCCACCACCAACACATCCTGCGGAGGCACGAAGCGAAAAACGCCGCCAAGCACACCGGGCAGAGAAACCGCCGCATTATAGGCCGGGATAAGAATCGCCAAGGGCATCGGGAAAGAATCAAACATTTAGAGGAGATCGTACCTTTGGTCGGGGCGACTGGATTTGAACCAGCGACCCCCAGCCCCCCATGCTGGTGCGCTACCGAACTGCGCCACGCCCCGACGCGTCATAAGAAGGGGAAATTTAGGTATCAAAGATACGTACTATCGCCCTGAAAGTCAAGCTTTTTTCTCCCCCGCTTTCATTGCGGATCGGGACGCTCGTGGACTCCCTGTGATGAGAAATAAATCGAGGCGAACGTTCGAAATTCGTGCCGCAAGACGACTTGCCGACGCTGCAGCCTGACAGCATCAAGATCAATGTTCCCACAGTCTTCTGACTGTCACGCGGCCCTATCGGGCCAAAATAGTTTCGGAGATGCCTCCCTCCGGAGTATTTTCTTCTTGATTCCTGCGAAGACTTTTGCTATACTTAGAGGGTTCGTTTCACCAATCACCAATCACCAGAGCACGCGGAGGAAAGAATATGAGTTGGATCGGAGAGGCGTTTGCCATGGCTCCGGCAGGAGGAGGAGATGGAGGGGGTGGAAGTTTGATCACCTCACTGATGCCGCTGGCGTTGATTTTCGTGATTATGTATATGCTGATCATCCGCCCCCAGCAGAAGAAGCAAAAGGATCAGCAGCGGATGATAGACTCCTTGAAGAAGGGTGACAACATCGTCACAAACGGGGGCATTCATGGAACTATCGTGGGCGTCAAGGAGCGGGAGAAGACGCTCATCGTGAAGATCGCGGATAATGTTAAGATCGAGCTGTCGAGGGGAACGGTGGCGCGGGTCAAGGAATAGTGAGCCATCAGCTATCGGCTGTCAGCTTTCCCCCTCTCTGCCTATGGCTGCTATGCACAGGCAGACTGGGATGGGGCTGACTGCTGATTGCTGAACGCTTATCAAGGAATAGAGGCTTTTTATGTCGGTTCTTCCCATACACACCTACGGCGATCCGGTGCTACGCCAGGAGGCAAAGCCGGTGGAGCGGATCAATAACGAACTCCGGACCTTCCTCCGGGATATGGCGGAGACGATGGTTTATGGAAAGGGCATCGGACTGGCGGCTCCGCAAGTGGGGGAATCGCTTTCCCTGATGGTGGTGGATCTGTCGCTCGGAGAGAAGCCGGACAAGGTCATTGCCCTGATCAACCCCCGCATACTCGGAAAAGAAGGGGAGCAAAGTCGGGAGGAAGGCTGTCTGAGTATTCCCGATATCCACGGCGATGTAATCCGCGCGGCCGAAGTCGGAGTTCATTTTCGCGACATAGAGGGACAGGAACGCGAATTGGAGTGCCGGGATTTGTTGGCCCGGGTAATCCTTCATGAAGTGGATCACCTCCAGGGCAGGCTTTTCGTGGATCGCCTCAGCCCGCTCAAACGGCGGATGCTTCAAGGCAAGCTTAGAAAGCTGGCTAAAAACTTCAGGTAGAGGTAAAGATAAAAGTATAGAAAACCCCTTGCTTTTCTTTGCCGTTACCTCTACCCGTTTTTAGGAGAGAAAGCTTTGCGCATCATTTTCATGGGAACGCCCGACTTCGCGGTGCCAAGTTTGAAGAGACTGTTGCAGAGCGAGCACGAAATCGTGGGCGTGGTAAGCCAGCCTGATCGGCCGAGAGGGAGAGGCCAAAAGTGCGCGCCTACGCCGATCAAACGACTGGCATTGGCGTGCGGACTGCCGGTGTGGACGCCGAAACGTCTGAAAGATCGCGTCTTCCTCGAACCATTGAGGGCATTGGAGCCGGATCTCTTCGCGGTGGTAGCGTTCCGCATCCTGCCCCCGGAGGTATTGGAGATCGCAAAGCACGGAGCGATCAACGTGCATCCTTCGCTGCTTCCCAAGTATCGGGGCGCGGCTCCGATCCAGTGGGCGATCATTCGGGGAGAACGCGAGACCGGGGTGACCACGTTCTGCATCAGTTGCGACGTGGACTGCGGAGATTTGCTGCTCCAACGTGTCGTTCCCATCGGCGCTCAGGAGACGGCAGGGGAACTACACGATCGGCTCAAGGAAGTGGGAGCCGATCTTTTGTTAGAGAGCGTCGCATTAATGGCATCCGGTTGCGCTCAGCCTCGGATTCAGCCTTCGGAGGGGGCTTCGACCGCTCCCAAATTGAGCAAAGAGGACGGGCGGATAGATTGGTCGAAGGGAGCCGGGGAAATTCACAATTGGATCCGAGGTACCAACCCGCTTCCGGGAGCGTTCACGTGCTATAAAGGCTCGATCCTCAAGGTGCATCGGGCCAAGCAGGTCCCTTGCTCCGTGGAAGGTTTCCCCGGTGAGATCCTCGTCGCAGATGGGAAGCAGGGAATCGTGGTCGCCACCGGCTGCGGTGCGCTCCTTTTGAGCGAGGTGCAGCCGGAGGGCAAAAGGCGGATGAGTTCGGCGGCGTTTGTGCGGGGGCATCGGGTCTGCGTGGGGGATCGGATGGGAACGTAAGCAAAGGAAAAGGTCAAAGGTTAGAAACGAAAGGAAGGAGGTGCGCCGATGTTTCCATTCTTTTTCGACCGCACGATGATCCTGTTGATCCCGGCGGTACTCTTGGGGTTCTATGCTCAAATGCGGATTCGGAATACGTACGCCCGATACAGCCGATTCAGCTCCCGCAACGGATGGACCGGGGCGCAGATCGCCCGCCGCATGTTGGACACCAGCGGGCTTCAGGACGTGCGTATCGAGCAGATTCGAGGCAAATTATCCGATCATTACGATCCCCAAAAGCGCGTTCTGCGTCTCTCGGAGGGCGTCTATGCTTCGGACTCGGTGGCTGCCTTAGGGGTGGCCGCTCACGAGACGGGACATGCCCTGCAGCACGGGCAAGGATATCTCCCGCTCCGTTTGCGGAGTCATTTCGTCCCGGTGGCGAATTTCGGATCGGGCCTGGCGTGGCCGCTGTTTTTTATCGGCTTCTTCTTCAGCGCTTCCGGGCTGTCTTTCCTGATGGACGTCGGCATCGTCTTTTTCTCAGCCGCGGTGCTGTTTCACGTGGTTACCCTGCCGGTGGAATTTAACGCCAGCCAACGGGCCTTGGCTATGCTGGGAGGACAGGGATATTTGACGGAGGAAGAGACGATGGCGGCAGGAAAGGTGCTCCATGCGGCGGCGTGGACGTACGTGGCAACCGCTACGATGGCGATTATGCAACTGATCCGGATGGTGATGTTGCGGGGAGGGGGCGACGACTAATCCTCCTTTCACTTGATAAGGAGGCTTACTCAGTCTGAGGGGCTTCTGAGACTTTCCCCGATAGATAGATCCTGACAAATCCGACAAATCGGGAAAAATCGTCCAACCGCTCGTGCAACATGCGATAGACTTCCTCCAGATCTATTCTCAGGTATTCGTGAACCAGAATGTTCCGAAATCCTGCCATCCCCCGGATGGAGGCCGCGAAATCCTTCGGAAGCACACCTCGATCCCCCAATCGGTCAATGATCTCGGTATAGTCCTCGTAATCGTTGACCGCTTCGGCAGATAGGATGTGGCTTCCTATGTCCACCAGATTCTGGATCGCCACCTGGAGCCCGCGCTCGACAGCCCACAGAATCTCTCTGTCGCTTTCAATCTCTTCTATGGAATACCGCTTAAGCTTGTAGAGGGTCTGAACCGCAGACTCCATGTCGGCGATGTGCCGCTCGAGTACCTTGGTATTGTACATCGTTTACTCCCCGGGAAGACCGAATTTCCCCTCCGCGATACGCCGATCCAGGTACTGAGCCTGAATCTGTCTCAGGGGTTTCGTATCCACGTACTTTCTGAAGGACGCCGTCTCAAAGGCCACCCGCCGATCCGGGTTTCTGCAAAAGATGACGTGTCCGGGTCTTATTACCTCGTGCGCCAACAAAGGAGAAGCCTTATTCAGTACCACCAAATCCACCTCGTTGGTGTGAAGACGCCCCATTAAATCGGTCAGCACATTGGCGCGATACCCGTACCGCACCGGACGGATCAGGGACTCCTCTACCAGAATGCCCACGTCAATATCGCTCAGTTTGCCGGCGCGACCCTCGGCGACCGAACCGAAGAGGTACGCGGCGACGACTTCCTCCCGTTCCTCGAAATATTCCCTCAGCCGGTTGACGATCTCCTCTGTGGTCATAAGTCCGTACCCTCCGCTCCGTTCTTTCATCACGGAAGTACACGGAAATACACAGCGCGCTTCTGTGTTTTTCCGTGATTTTCCGTGGTAAGAAGTATTCTATTCCCCGAACCCATGAACCGCCACCGTGACGATCTCGAACCGCCGCAGCGAAAGCTCCATCGCGCCGTCCCGCACGGCCAGCGGTTCAGGCTCTTCTTCCATCAGATTGACCAACGCAGCTTCCCTGATCGGGAACCCGATCCGGACGGTGGTCTTGCGATCCTCCGGAGTCGTGTTCCACAGCCGGATCACCGCGCCCCGCCTGTCCTCGGCCTGCTTGAACGCGGCCATCAAAATCCCCGGATCAGAAATTTCTACGAAGCTCTGCTCCGCGGGCAGTTCCCCGTCGTGCGGTGAAGTCACCTCAGCCTTCAACGCCACATTGTGCTCGTACGCGAGGCGGTAACTCTGAGCATCCCACAGCGTTCCCCGATGCGGAACGAGGGCATAGCGGAAGGTGTGAGGCCCCAGACACTGCCCCTCCGGAGCGGGCACCTCCGGTCCGGCGTTATCGTTCCGCGTCAAAAGATCTCCTCTGGAAAGCCAGCCCACGCAGCGCAGCAACGTCAGCGCGATCGTTGATCCCGGTCCTCCGGTGACCCGATTCCCTTTTTGAGGCTCGTATTCCGGGAGGCCGCGATTGATCACCATCAGCCCCTGTTTCCCGTCCGTGAGATCGGCGTAGGCCTGCTGAGGCTCCTGCGGAAGCGGCGGCTCGACCCACCCCTCGGCTTTGGGATGATCCATCGGGCGCGTGAGCACCACGAACTGCCCCTCCGCCGTGGATTCGTTCGTCGCAATCTTCGTGGGGAACAACGCCCGCAGCCGGTGATCCTCAGCCCGATTGTCCACCTCCGTGCGGATGTCCACCCGACGCGCGCCCGGCCTCAGCGTTACGTAGCTCGTGATCGTGTGCAGGAGGGTGTCGGATAAACGCCGCTTGCGGTCCGATGCGATGCGTTTGGGCAATCGGAAGGGCACGGTGATTTTCAGCGTGGCCCCGGTGACGCCGCGCTCGATCAGTTGGCTTTTGGCTTTTGCGTCAATCGTAGTCAGCCGCAGACCGTGTTCCGCGTGGGAATAGTTGTATTCGTCTCCCACGTCCTCCATATCCTCGAAGACGTTCTGATTTTCC
>MVCQ01000008.1 GCA_002059205.1 Candidatus Latescibacteria bacterium 4484_107 | reverse complement strand
GTGCGAGGGCTATATGATGCGGTTCCATACGCTGAATCTCAAAGCGAAGGAAATGGTGGACGACGGGCTTATCGGGAACGTGGTGATGGGACGCTCCCAGCTTTCGTGCTGGTATCCGGACATGCCCGGCGCATGGCGGCAAGACCCCAAATTGGGCGGCGGCGGCACGCTGATGGACCTGGCCTCTCACTGCTACGATTTGTTGGAGATGTACATCGGCCCGATCCAATCCGTGATGGCGCTGGTCAACACGCAGACGTTCCAGTACTCGGTGGAGGATTCCTCGACGACCCTGCTGGAGTTCAAGAGCGGCGCGCACGGTATCGCGGATTGCTTCTTCAACGTGCCAGACGGATCGGCGTTGAGCCGTCTGGAATTATACGGGAATAAGGGAAGCATTCTCCTGGAGGGCACGATCGGTCAGGCTCCGGGAGGACGGATGATCGCGTATTTGAGCGACGATGCCAGGGAATATGATCCCATGCAGAACGCAGCATCGCTCGGGGTGGAGAGACGGGAGATCACCGTGGAGCCAAAAGATATGTACACCGCGGAGATCGAGCACCTGTCGGACTGCATTCTGAACGACAGAGAGCCGGAGGTCAACCGCTTGGAGCATGGGTTGGGGATTTTGAGCACCGTGATGGCGGCTTACGAAAGCGGACGGACGGGGAGGAAGGTTCGATTGTAGATTGCGGATTTTCACCGCAAAGTCGCAAAGAGCGCAAAGAACTTCAAGACCTGGGTTTTGCCTTTCTTTGCGGCCTTTGCGTCTTTGCGGTGCGGTTCCATTCCGAAATCCAAAATGGAGATTCTATGATTCGAGGGGTGATTTTCGATATGGACGGCACGATCACGGTTCCGTATATTGACTGGAAGGCGTTGCGGGCGGAAATTCGGGCGCGGGAGGGGAGTACGCTGATCGAGTACATCGAGTCGCTGGATGCCGACGAACGAAAATGGGCGACCGGCGTGTTGGAGCGTTTTGAGAATGAGGCGGCCATGCACTCGGAGTTGAACGACGGCGTGCGGGAACTACTGAACTTGTTGAAGATCCGAGGAATCAAGACGGCGCTGGTGACCAACAACAATGGCCAGTCCATGCGCCTCGTGCTGGAGAAGCACGGGCTCTCTTTCAACGTGAACCTAAGCCGCGAGGATGGCCGGATCAAGCCCTCCGCGGATCTCGTGCTGAAGGCGATGGCGCAGTTGGATCTGGATCGGGAGGAAGTCGTGCTCATCGGCGATGGCCGGTACGATCTGTGGGCATCGGAGGAAGCGGGCATTCCGTTTATCCTGCTCCGGCATCCCGACACGGAGATGGACCACCACCCGGCGGTGACGTCGCTGGGGGAGGTGGCGAGTTTGTTGGGGTTCTGATTTTGAAATTCTCTCACCGCAAAGCCGCGGAGAACTGCAAACTGCAAACTGTAGAGGTCAAAAATCAGCATTTCCATCTTCAACCTAAGTCGAGCAAATTTGATTATACTCTACCATTCTACAACCAAGAAATGAGGCCGTCATGATTCGAGTTTTGTGTGCAACGGGAATGCTTCTGCTCTGTCTGAGCGGGGTGGCATACGGTGCGGACAAGGTCTATGAGGCGACAGAAGCCGGGACGCCGCCGGTCTTAGATGGGATCTTAGACGAGCCGGTATGGAGGCACGCCGAGACCGATACCCTGGCCTTCCGGTGGGATGGAACGGTTTCCGAGCCGCCCACGGCGGAGGATTTGAGCGTAACCTTCCAGGCAGTCTGGAACGATTCGACGAACCGGCTGTACGTGGCGGTTCGAGTGCATGACGACGTGATCGCAGATCATTTTGACGATCCGTTGACGAGCTATTGGGCCGAGGACGGCGTGGAGGTATTTCTGGATCCGGATCATTCGGGAGGAGATCATCAGTACAACTACAACGCGTTTGCGTACCACGTCTCGCTCTTCGGAGATGGCATAGACCTGGGCGCGGATCGAAATCCGGTGAATCTCAAAGAGCACGTCCGGCTCGGTCTCAGCGCGGATCGTAAAACGTGGGAGATCGCTTTCGCCCTTTACGAGGTGTATTCCCACGACGGGAACAGTGAGAACGACGCGGTGATGGACATCGAAGCGGGGGACGAGATCGGTTTCAGCATTGCTTACAACGACAACGATGGCACGCCGAAGGTTCGGGAATCTATGGTCGGCTGGGTTCCGGACGGCGGAGATTCGTGGATCAACGCGGATCGTTTTGGCACGTTGCGCTTCGTGGCCGCTCCCGCAACGGAGGTGATCAGAGGCTCGTGGGGAGAGGTTAAAAGCAATGAGCAATGAACAACCGCTATCTCGTTCCCATGCTCCTGCGTGGGAACGAGACGGAAATCCGGATACACCAAAAAGAGGTTGACTTTGATAGAAAATCTGTTTATCTTTGGAAAAACACAGGAGAAAAAAGCCTCTATGAAAAAAGTCTTAGCACCTCATACCTCAGAGGGAAAGATGAGAACTTATGCCTTTAAGGTGGTCGTGGAGCCGGATGAGGATAGATGGTTTGCCTATTGCCCGGCTTTGGAAAAGCAAGGGGCAGCCACGTGGGGCCATACCAAAGAGGAGGCTTTTAAGAATATTCAGGAAGTAGTAGAGATGGTAGTTGAGGAATTCATTGAGGACGGAGAGCCGCTCTCTGAGATTCCCGAACAGTGGGTTCATATTTTCCCAGAACCCCAAGCCGTGGTGACGATCTGACTTATGTCCATTGATTACAGCAAAGTTCGAGGCGTAACCGCCAGAAAAATCACCGCTGCTCTTAGAAGCGATGGTTTTTATCTTCGTTCTCAAAGAGGAAGCCATCAACGATACCATCATCCGGATGGACGAAAAGTAACAGTTTCCTATCATCGTTCAGGGGATACCTTTAGACCTAAGACTTTGAGAAGCATTATTGAACGCCAAGCTGAATGGACGGAGAATGATTTACACCGGCTGAAATTGTTGAAGTAATCTACGATTTGATTTCGTTCCCACGCAGGAGCGTGGGAACGAAATGGACGAGGTGGAAATAACAAAAGGAGCAGAGGAAACCATCCCCCTGCTCCTTTTTATTTTTCCCCCGTGCTTCCCGCTACTTTTTCTTCACCTCCAGATACTTGAAGAATTCCATCGTCGGCGGAAGCACCAGCACGGTGTGTTCATCAATCGCCTTTTCGTACGCCTGAAGCGTCCGGGTGAACGCATAGAAGTTCGGATCTTTCTGGTATGCATTCGCATAGATCCCCAACGCCTCCGCATCCCCCGCGCCCTTGAGCTTCTCCGACTTCTCGTACGCCTCCGCCATAATCGCCCGCTTGTCTAGATCGGTCTGCGCCCGAATCTTCAGGGCCTCCTCCTCGCCCTCGGACCGATACTGCATCGCAATCCGGCTTCGCTCCGCCCGCATCCGGTTGTAAACATACTCCTCGTTTTCCCGCGGCAGATCCGCCCGCTTGATCCGCACGTCCAGAATCCCGATCCCCAACCCCTTCGCCTGCTCCCGGCAGCGTTGCGTCACCGCCACCATGATCTTCTCCCGATTCTCCGAGATCACCTCCGAGAGGACGTGCTTCCCCAATTCCTCCCGCAGCACCGAATACACAATATCGTCCAAGCGGGCCTGTGCGCCGCTCCTCGTCTTTACCGCCTTCATAAACATCAACGGATCCTCGATCCGCCACCGGGCGTAATTATCCAGAATCAGGTTCTTCTTGTCCTGGGTATAGATCGGCTCCGGATCCACGTCGTACTCCAGCACCCGATCGTCGAACATGTGTACGGACTCGATCGGATAAGGCCACTTGAAATGCAGCCCCGGCTCCTGCACCGTCCGCACCGGATTCCCCATCCGGATGATGACCGCCTGTTGCGTCTCATCCACCGTGTAGGCCACCAATCCAACGGCCACGAGCGCGATCACCACGATAACCGCCAGAATAATCAATCCCTTCATTGCGAACCTCCTTTCCCCGTCACGCCTTCCTGCTCAGGCAACGTAGGAAACGGCATCGCAGAGAGGATATTATACAAGCCCCCCTTCCCGTCGGTCTGCACGATGTACTTCCTCAGCCCCGGCAGAATCTTCTCCATCGTCTCGATGTACAACCGCGCCTCCGTCACCTTCCGCGCCTTCCGATACTCCCTCAACACCTCCACGAACCGCTCCGCATCCCCCTGTGCCCGCTTTACCCGCTCGATTTTATACGCCTCCGCCTCTTTCACCAGCTTCTCCGCATTCCCCCGCGCCTTGGGGATCACGTCGTTCTGATACGCCTCGGCCTGCTTGACCAACCGCTGCTTATCCTCCCGCGCGCTCGCCACGTCCATGAACGCCGCCCTCACCTGCTTGGGCACACTGACCGCCTGAAACTTCACCAGATTCACCGTGACGCCCAGACCATACCCGTCCAATAATTCCTGCAGCTTCCCCCGCGTCTCGTCCTGAATCTCCCCTTTTTGCTCCGTCAGCGCTTCGTCAATTCTATGCCGGCCCACCACCTGCCTTAAGGCCGCCTCCGCCGCATCCCGCACCAACCCCTCCTGCTCCCGAACATTGAACAGATACGCCACCGCATCTTTGATCTTATACTGCACGATGATCTCCGCATCCACGATGTTCTCGTCCCCGGTCAGCATCAACGATTCCCTCGGCATTTTTCGATACTGCGCCGGAGGCCCCGGATGGATGGTCCGAAACCCGATCTCCATCCGCTTGATCTCCGTCACCTTTGGCGTATCCACCTTTTCGATGGGGAACGGCAGATGCCAGTGCGGGCCGGAGCCTACCACGCCCACGCACTTCCCGAACCGCCGGATCACGCCCTGCTCATCGGGATTCACAATGTAGATCCCGCTCAAAAGCCACAGAGCAATCAATCCCGCGATCACGTAAACCGGAATTTTCCGATCGAACTCGAAATCCAATCGGGAATTCCGCCCTAAATCGGGTCGCTGCATACCATCCTCCTTTCAAGAGGCCTACCTATGAATGAGATGGAACAATACCGACTCCTATCCCAACGAACACAATCGCAACATCCAGAGATGTCATAATAACACATTTTGGAAAAAAGTCAACAGTTTTTTTTCCCTATCCCACGCGCTATCCGGTTCTCTCCAAAATCACTCCTTGCGCTCCAAAATCCGATTATCCTCTCCCAATACGATGATTTTCGGGCGAAGCGCCCTGGCCTCCTCATCGCTCATCATCGCATAAGAGAGCACAATCACCCGATCCCCTACTTCTCCCAGCCGCGCGGCCGGACCGTTCAAACAGATCGTTCGCGATCCCCGTTCGCCTACGATGATATACGTCTCAAACCGCGCCCCGTTGTTCAAATTTACCACCTGCACCCGCTCGAAAGGCAGCATATCCGCCGCTTCCAACAACGTCTCATCTATGGTAATACTGCCCTCGTAGTTCAGATTTGCATCCGTCACCACCGCGAGATGCAGTTTCGATTTGCACATGATTCGTTGCATAAGATGCTCCTTTTATTTTTCTTCCAGAACTACATTGTCAATCAACCGGGTCTTCCCGATCCAGACCGCCAACGCCACAAGCGCCCGTCCCTTAAGGTGCGTCACCGGCTCCAACGTCTCCGCATCCACCACGGCCACGTAATCTATCCGGGCCGCCGGTTTAGCTTCAATCTCCGTCTTCATCGCCGCTATAATTTCGGACGCCTCCCGTTCGCCATCCCGCACCATCTTCTCACCCTTCTCCAGCGATTGAAACAGCACCCGCGCATCTCTCCGTTCCTTTGGAGAAAGATAAGCATTCCGGGAACTCATCGCCAACCCATCCGCTTCCCGAACAATGGGAGCCGTCACGATCTCCACGTCGAGATTCAAATCCCGCACCATCCGCCGGATCACCGCCGCCTGCTGAAAATCCTTTTGGCCGAACACCGCCACGTGGGGTTTTGCCGCGCACAGCAACTTCGTTACCACCGTTGTCACGCCCCGGAAATGGCCCGGACGGGAGGCCCCGCAAAGCCCCTTTGTCAATCGCGCTACAGTTACAGAAGTATCAAATCCCGGTGGATACATCTCCTCCACACCCGGCGCAAAAATTATTTCCCCGCCCGCTTGTTCCACCAGTTCCTGATCCCGATCGAACGTCCTCGGGTATTTTTCAAAGTCCTCCGTCGGACCAAACTGCGTCGGGTTCACGAAAATACTCACCACCACAACATCCGTCCGCTTCCGCGCCAAACGGATCAGGCTCAGATGTCCCTCGTGCAGGCATCCCATCGTGGGCACCAAACCGATCCGTTTCCCCTCCCGCCGGACCTTATCCGCCCATGCCTGCATCGCCCGAACCTGCTCGATCACCCGAATAGACATCGTTCCGTTCCAATCTGAAAAGAGACCGTCATATACTCACCCCAGAGACGCAAACTCGTAAGCCGGGTACCATGTTGCATGTACCGTAAAGCGTGTACCTCGCTCTAAAAACTTTCCTCGATCGACGGAAAACCTCCCTCTCTCACATCGCCCACATACGCCGCGCACGCCTCCCGAGCTGCCTTTCCCAACTCCGCATACCGCCGCACAAACTTGGGCCGAAACCGCTCAAACAACCCCAAGAGGTCCTGCGTCACCAGAATCTGTCCGTCACAATGCGGCCCGGCTCCGATCCCGATCGTCGGCACGCGGATTTTCTCCGACACTTCTTTGGCCAACGGGCCAGGGATTTTTTCCAACACGAGGGAGAACACCCCGGCCTGCTCCAGCACCTCCGCATCGTGCAGCAGTTTCCGCGCCTCGGCTTCCCCCTTCGCTCGCACGCCATACCCGCCGAATTGGTGGATGGACTGCGGCGTCAAACCGAGATGTCCCATCACCGGAATCCCCGCATCCACCATCCGGCGCACCCGATCCGCTATTTTCTCTCCGCCTTCCACCTTCACCGCCCGGGCTCCGGCCTCCTGCAAAAAACGCCCCGCATTCCGTAGCGCCGCTTCCGTGTTCACCTGAAACGACATAAACGGCATATCCCCCACCACCAGCGCGTGCTCCACCGAATCCGCCACGATCTTCGTATGATAGAGCATCTGATCCATCGTCACCCGCAGCGTGGTCTCATACCCGGCAAATACCATTCCCAGCGAATCCCCCACGAGAATCACATCCACGCCCGCTTCATCCAAAACCCGGGCAAACAAACATTCATAGGCCGTCAGCGCCGCAATCTTCTCGCCTCTTTCCTTCATCGCCAAAAGCTTCGCCGTGGTTATTTTTTCTCGGCTCACGGTTGTCCTCCCATCGGAACGTAGTATCTCGTGCCCTTAAACGGTGTCCGAACCTGCTCGAATACCTCCTCCAAATCCTTCTCCCGATGCGCAAAATCCATCCCAGACGTATTCACCACCAACAGGGGAGATGCCGTGTAGTGAAAGAAAAATTGATTGTACGCCTCGCCCAGCGCCCGGATATACGCCACCTCCATATCGCGTTCGTACTCCCGGCCCCGCCGGGCGATCCGACCGATCAATGTCTCCGTGTTCGCCTGAAGATAGACCACCACATCCGGGGGCGCAGTCTTCTCAACGAATAATCCGGCCAATCGCTCATACAGCACCCACTCCTGCTCATTCAGGTTGACGCTCGCAAAAATCCGATCCTTCGCAAAAAGATAATCGCTCACCACCGTGTGTTCGAACAAATCCAACCGCCCCAACTGCTGCTGCTGCCGGTATCGGCTCATCAGAAAAAACACCTGCGTCGAAAAGGCAAACCGCTCCCGGTCCTCGTAAAACAGCGGCAGAAAAGGATTCTCTTCCACCTCCTCCAACACCAATCGCCCCCCCAGCCGCTTCGCCAGAAACGTCGCCAGACTCGTCTTCCCCGCGCCGATCACCCCCTCTACCGCGATAGTGCGCCGCTCCTCCATGGAGCTTCCTCCTACACAACAGCGAGGTGAATGCTGAGTGGTGAATGGTAAAACGTGAAACGTCAATCGTCACCTTTTTTGGGCAGATATAACGTCACTTCCTGCCCCTCACAGCGCTCTTCGAGAAACTCCCGAATTTTTTTTCCGGATTCCGGATCCGTCAACTCCGGCGCGATTTCCAGCAAGGGAAGCAACACGAACGCCCGCTGCCGGTACCTCGGATGCGGAACCACCAAATCTTTTTCCTCGATGACCCGATTCCCATACAGGATCAAATCCAGATCGATCGTTCTCAGCCCCCAGCGTTCCCTGCGCACTCTTCCCAGTTCCCCCTCGATGCGCTGCATGTGTCTCCAAAGATCCCTGACGGTTAGCCCGGTCCGCAATTTGAGCACCGCATTCAGAAAATACGGCTGATCCGTCTTCTCCATCGGAGCGGTCTCATACAAAGGCGAAATCTTCCAGCCCTCCGTATCCGGAAGCACGCGAAGTGCGTCCACCGCCGAATGGATCAGGCCCTGCCGATCTCCCAAATTCGATCCCAGAGAGATATATACTTCAACCATGCCCCGCCTTTCTTCCCCTCCCCATTGCCTAAATTGCCAGGATTGCCAAAATTGGCGAGATGATGGGAGGCAATCTGGATTGATTCGTAAAAAGGTTCAAAACCCAATTTAACCGCAGAGAGCGCAGAAAACGCAGAGAAAGGTTTTTCTAAAATAATCAAATAATTATGTGTTTCTTTTTCCAGGATTGCCAAAATTGGCGAGATTTCCAGGGGGGGGGCAGGCAATCCTGGCAATCTTTGAAATCTTTGAAATTTAGGCAATGCTTTTCACCTTTCTCTGACCACCTCCACCTCCGCGTATCCCGTAAATCCCGGAATCGGAGGATGCATCTTCCGCACCCGGACTACGGCCCGCTGTGCGGGAAATCGTTTCATCACCGTTTCGGCGATCCTCGACGCCAAAGCTTCCAACAGATGCACGGGCTCTCCGGTCATCACGCTCTGGACGGCCTCATAGACCGTCTGGTAATTTATGGCATCCCCGACGCGATCCGAAGCGGCTGCGCGCGCCATCTCGTACGCCATCTCTACGTCCACCTCGAACCGCTGTCCCAACTCCCGCTCCTCCGGGCACACGCCGTGGTGTCCGAAGAAGGTCATATTCTTCAAGCGCAAAATGCCCACAATCCGCCCCAATTTTTTTTGAACCGAAGATCGCACGGATTTCTTAATGGTTCATCCCGGTAATCTGGTTAGGATTTTGCCGTGCAGGAGAGTGGGAAAGTGAGCGAATTTTTGAATGACAGCGTTTTTTTCACCATTTCACACTTTCTATCTCTCCACCATCTACGAAATTCTCTTGCCAGAAATTACTGGGTTCATCCGTCCTGATCTGCCTAATCCGAACAATCCCGGGTTCCCGGTTTTATCCCAACAATGCCTCCACAAACTCCGTCGGCTCGAATCTCCGCAAATCCTCCGCCTGCTCTCCGATCCCGATCCACTGCACCGGAATATCCAGCGCATCCCTGATGCCGATCACCACGCCTCCCTTGGCCGTCCCATCCAGCTTGGCCAGCACGATCCCCGTCACGTGCACGATGGCATCGAACTTGCGGACCTGCGAAATCGCATTTTGGCCCGTCGTGGCATCCAACACCAACAGCACCTCGTGAGGCGCTCCGGGGATCCGTTTTCCCAATACCCGGTGGATTTTACCAAGCTCTTCCATCAGATTTACCTTCGTGTGCAGCCGGCCGGCCGTATCCACGATCACCACGTCCACTCCCCGGGCCTCTGCCGCGGCAAGCGCATCGAACGCCACCGAAGCCGGATCCGCTCCGCTGTGATGGCGCACGAGATCGGCACCCGTCCGATCGGCCCAGATCGCCAACTGCTCAATCGCCGCGGCCCGAAAGGTATCGGACGCCGCGAGAAGCACCTTTTTCCCTTCGTCCACGTATTGTTGAGCCAGCTTCCCAATGGTCGTCGTCTTCCCTACTCCGTTCACGCCCACCATCATAATCACGCGGGGCTTCCCCGCAGAGACGCGGAGCCCGCTGAGCCCCCCTCCTCCCTCTTCAAGGGGTTCTTTGTGTCCTCCGCGTCTTTGCGGTGCGACTTCTGAAAGCTCGACTCCGCTATCCTCCAAAAGCCGCATCACCTCATCCTTCAACAATCCCTGAATCCGCTCCGGGTCCCTGATCCGCTCCTCCTTCACCCGCTCCCGTATCCCTTCGATGATTCTGGTCGTCGGCCCGACTCCCACGTCCGCCTCGATCAGCACCTCCTCGATCTCCTCCAATAACTCCTCATCAATTTTGCTCCGTCCGCCAACCACCTCGCCCAACCGCCGAAGCAATCCCTCCCGCGTCTTCGATAACCCCTTCCGCAACCGTCCCAGAAACTTACCCATCATACGCTCGAACTCCTTATCTGCAAAAGATTCTCTTCACCAAGGGGAAATAGAAACCTTTTCTCCACGGAAGCACACGGAAAACCACGGATACTTTCTGTGTTATTCCGTGTTATTCCGTGGTGGTCCCTGGTGAAAAAGTGCTTTTTCTTTTCAGCACAAACAACATCACCCAGGCCAGCACGAAACCTCCCACGCTGATCCCCTGATTCAGCGATATCCCCACGTTTCTCACGTGAAACAGCGTCATACTCTCCTCGTAATACCGCACGAAATCCACCGCGAAGCGCGCCACCGAGTATAATAAAATAAAGACCCAAAAGGTGAATCCATCGAACCGCTTGAACCGCTCCAGAAACATAAGGATCCCAAAAATCGCCAATCCGTATAACGACGAATACACCTGCGTCGGATGAATCGGCGTGTCCGGAAAGAGATAGCCCGCGGCACAGTTCCGGGGAAAGGTCATCGCCCAGGAGACGGTGCTCGGTTTTCCGAAGCAACATCCGTTCAAAAAACAACCGATTCGCGTGAGGAAAATCCCCGATGCAACCCCCGGCGCCATCGCATCGGTCACGCGCCATACCGGCATGTGATGCCGCCTCGCAAACCAGATGCCCACGACCACCGCTAAGATCAATCCGCCATACAGCGTCAATCCCGCGATTCCCATTTCCCCGTTCTGAAACGGATTGATGACGTCCCAGGGATGCCCCGTAAATTCTTCCCAATGGGGAATCACATAAAACAGTCGCGCCCCCACCGCGCTCGAAATCATCACATACATCGCCAGATCCATCATTCGCCCTGAATCGAGCCCCAACTTTCGGCCGCGCCATATAGATAGATAAACCCCAACCAAAAACGACAGTGACAACATAACGCCGTATGAGTGAATGGCCAAAGGTCCGATCCGAAACAAAACAGGGTGCATATCCCCCCCTTTTCAATGAATAATGAGCAATGAACAATCCCCCACCCCACCGCCCTAATGCAGGGGAGCGGGAGAGGTTTGCTCATTCTTTATTGTTCATTGCCTTTGACGCCTCGATCATCAGAATAAGGTCCTTGAGATGCCCCAGATCCACCGGTTTCGAAATGTAATCGTACGCGCCCTTCTCGAGCGATTCTTTGGCGATCTCCAGCGTGGCATACCCCGAGATCATGACCACTGTTGTCTCCGGACGCATCGCCTTGATTCGGCTCAGAACCTCCAACCCATCCATCTCAGGCATACGTATGTCCAACAGAACTAACTCCGGCGATTGCTCCCGCAGGATCCGAAGTGCCTCGGCGCCTTCCTCCGCCATCAACACCCGATATCCCCGATGCTCCAGGAAATCCCGGAACAACTTCCGCACTTCCGCTTCATCATCTACCACCAGAACTTTGCTCTTTGTCACCATGACCTCCTGCTTTATCAATAAACAATGAGCAATCCCTAAACCTCCTCTCTCGCCGCAATCCAGGGGGAACGTATTGCTCAATATTCATTGCTCATCGCTCATTATTATGGCGATCGTTTCTCCACCAGGATTTTTGTCCGCGCCCCATACGCCGTCCGGTAGCCCTTCTGCTTCGCCATTCGAACCAGTTCCTCGACTTGAGCCAGCGTCCGACAGTTGCCGATACGCACTCTGTAGTACGGCGTTTCAAAGAACACATAGACCGGCACGTCAAACACCTCCTGCGCCTCCTCTTTCACCCGCTGTGCGGCTTCAAACTTCTCCGTTGCAAAGATCTGCACCCGCCATCCCGGAATCTCTTCCATTTCGATGGTGCCGACCTCCGTGCTGTCCGAAGAATCCGCCGCTTCCGCTCTTTCGTCCGGATTCTGCTTCTTTTTCTCCGATGCACCCTCCGGCTTCGGGGTCCGGGACGAGTCGGCTCCCATAATATCCGCCAAGGAGACGTCATCATCGTCGAGAGACATCGGATCGAAATGCTCGTATTGCTCCTCCGCACCGACCTTCTGATGGTGTAGATGTTGCCCCCCGCACGAAACCAGGAAGACCGCCGTCGCACCTATCGTCCATCTCATTGCTTTCCGAACCATGATCTACCCTCCTTCGACGATGAACAATGAACAATATCCCACCCCGCCACCCGTCCATGGGGGGAAGGGAAGGAGGGGATTGCTCATTGTGCATCACTCATCGCTCATTTCTCCGTGGCCTCCCGGCACCACGTATCGAACCAACTCCGCGGAAAGATGCCCTACGAGCACTTTACTTTTCATCAAGACCGGCAACTTCCTGTCGTCATCCGTCATCCATACCTTCAGCTTTCCTTTATGTTTGAACAACCCCGCCGTCTCCTGAACCGGTTCCACTACGAGACAATCGAACGTTCCCGCCGCCACCTTCACGCGCTCCCTTCGATGCACCCGGATCTCCAGGGGGAAACTCCCTCTTCGCGTATGATTGTCCACCACAAAACGATCCCCCGGCTGAAGCGTCTTTGTGCGGACGAAGTAGAACAGGGAAAGCACGTCCTGAACAAAGGGCGGCACCGTCGTCGTATCCCCCTCGCTGGTGATCGCCACGTGTTGCTCCTGATCGTACGCGATCCACCGGTCCGCCTTGTATTTCCCCTCCCGGATATGTTTCTCGAAACGCCGGGGGAAAATGCCCTTCACGTCAATGAAAGACTCTAATTGATCCCGGACCCGAAAGAACCGGGAGAATAGTCCGGATGATTTGGCCTCCGAAACTACGTGATAACACGGTTTGCCATCCACCGTCCGAATCCCCTGTACCTCCAGCGTGGCCGTTCCCGCCTGGATCGGCCCATAGCTTACGTCGAAGAACAACCACTCTCCCACGCCAAACGCCTCGTTTCGAAGGATTCGCGTCTCCTCCGAGGCCAGTCCCTCCGCTATAAATCCGCTGCCCGTAAGAAGCGCCAAAATTCCTATCCAGAACACTCGTCTCATTTCGTCTCCCGCAACAAGTCCGCGTAGTTCGCCGCTGTCTGGCGCACGGTCTCCCGGATATCGAATTGTTGAACGATTTTTCTTCCGGCGCGTCCGAGCTGCTCACGGAGCGCCCGATTTTTCAATAACCGACAGATCGCATGAGCCAACGCTTCGGGATTTTTGGGCGGCACCAAAAACCCGTTCTCGCCATCGTGTACCGCCTCCGGAATGCCTCCCACATCGGTACCTACGATCGGAAGTCCCATCAGCATCGCATCCAACAGCGAAGTCCCCAATCCCTCCAAACAGGAAGAAAGCACGAACACGTTCAATAATCCGAGAATAGCCCCGATGTCCTTCCGAAATCCCGTGAAGAGCACCTCCCGATCCAACCCAAGCCGCGCCCTGCGCTCCAGAAGCGCCTCCTTCAGCGGGCCTTCTCCCACGATCAAAAATCGCGCCTTGGGAAACGCATCCACGACTTGCCGCGCGGCCTCCAACAGGCATACCTGATCCTTATGTGGAGCCAGCGCCGCCACATTCCCGACGAGAAGCGCATCCCGTGCAATCCCGAACTCCTCATACAGATACTCCGGATTTCTCGAATCGTCGAATTTTCTCAGATCAATGCCGCTTCGCACGACCGCTGTCCTGGATGCGGGAACGCCCCCTTCGATCAAAACCCGCCGGACACCCTCCGACACCGCGAGGAATCGTCCCACGCTCCGTCCATATTTGATCCGCCCCAACCCCCGCCTCGAAATCGGAAAATCCACGCGCCTCGAAACCACCACCTTCGCCTTGCGGGCGCTTAACATCCACGCCCACAACCCCAGCGTATGCGCGTGTGAAGTATGGGTATGCAAAATATGCGGATCGAACGCCCGCATCACTTTCGCCAGTCTCATCGCTCCCACCCCATCCCACTCTCCCCGCAACCGCACCGCGCGCGCCGAAACCCCAGCTTCCTCAACCCGCGCCACCAAAGGGCT
>MVCQ01000128.1 GCA_002059205.1 Candidatus Latescibacteria bacterium 4484_107 | reverse complement strand
AACGAGCGCGAAAATCCGCTGTACGAACAGTACGATCGCTTGCTTGAGATCGCGCTTCGGAGAGATATGACGCTGAGCCTCGGCGACGGGTTGCGGCCCGGGTGCCTCAGGGACGCCACGGACCGGGGACAAATTTCAGAGCTGGTGGTGTTGGGCGAACTGGTTGGGCGCGCCAGAGACGCGGGCGTGCAGGTGATGGTGGAAGGACCGGGACACGTTCCGCTCCATCAGGTGCAGGCGAACGTGCACATCCAGAAAGCCCTGTGCGACGAAGCGCCTTTCTACGTGCTTGGTCCCATCGTCACCGACGTGGCCGCCGGATACGATCACGTAGCGGGCGCGATCGGCGGGGCCTTAGCTGCATGGGCCGGAGCGGATTTTCTCTGTTACGTGACCCCTGCGGAACATCTCGGCTTGCCGACTCCGGAACACGTGTACGAGGGCGTGATCGTAACGCGCATCGCCGCACACGCCGCGGACATCGCCAAGGGCGTCAAAGAAGCTCAAGCGTGGGATGACTCCATGTCCTCGGCTCGGAAACAGTTGGACTGGGAAGCCCAACTCAAGCTGGCCATAGACCCGGTCAAGGCGACGTCCATCTACCGGGAACGCTCGCCCGATCCGGAGGAGGAGGGGTGTTCTATGTGCGGCGAGTTTTGTGCGCTGCGGCTGACTTCGGAGGCTTTTGGTAAATAGGGCGCGTGGCACACGTCAAACGTCAAGCGTGAAAAGGCAAAAGGAAGCGACCAATCACCAATCACCAAAAAGAAAGGAGAACCAAATCATGGGAGCAGCAAGCAAGTTGGCCATCAAGGGCGGACCCAAAGCCGTGCAGACCGATCCGGGCGACATGTTCACGTGGCCGATCATCACCCAGGAGGCCGAGGACGCGGCGCTTGAGGTGCTTCGTGCCGGGAGTATGTCCGGAACGGATATCACCAAGGCCTTCGAGAAGGACCTGGCGGAATGGCATGGGATGAAGTATGCCCTGGGGCATAGTTCAGGCACTGCGGCTCTGCATACGGCGATGTTCGGTTGCCACGTGGGCGTAGGAGACGAGATCATCTGTCCGAGTCTGACGTACTGGGCTTCCGCACTGCCCGCGTTCACCCTGGGGGCAACGATTGTTTTTGCGGAGGTGGATCCGAACACGATCACCATTGATCCCGCGGACATCGAGCACCGGATCACCGATCGGACCAAGGCCATTGTGGTGGTGCACTATTGCGGGTACCCGTGCGACATGGATCCGATCATGGAGATCGCCAATCGAAGGGGCGTGAAGGTGATCGAGGACGTATCCCACGCGCACGGGGGGCTGTATAAGGGCCGGTTGGTCGGCACCATCGGACATGTGGGCGCGATGTCTATCATGTCCGGGAAGTCACTGGCTGTGGGCGAAGCCGGATTTTTCGTTACCAACGACCAGGAGATCTACGAGCGCGCCGTCGCCTTTGGGCATTACGAGCGAACCAAGGAGGTGCTCACGCTTCCCGATCTCAAGCCGTACGCGGGGCTTCCGATGGGCGGCTTCAAATATCGCATGCACCAGATCTCGTCGGCGGTGGGGCGGGTGCAGCTTCGCCAGTATAGGGCACGTATGGAGGAGATCCAGAAGGCGCTGAATTATTTCTGGGATCTGCTGGAAGGCGTGCCCGGTGTCAAAGCGCACCGTCCTCCCAGGGATTCCGGCAGCACGATGGGCGGCTGGTATACGGCGCACGGGCTTTACGCACCAGAGGAGCTTGGGGGATTGAGCGTTCACAAATTCTGCGAGGCGGTCAACGCGGAGGGCGCGGAGACGAGTCCCGGCGCGAACCTTTTGATGCACCTCCATCCGCTGCTGAACGAGGCCGACGTTTTCGGGCACGGCAAGCCCACCCGCATTGCCAATTCCGACCGCGATCTTCGACAGCCGGAGGGCAGCCTGCCCGTCACCGAAAGCATGCCGGAGCGTCTGTATTCGATCCCGTGGTTCAAGCACTATCAGCCCCGGATCATCGAGGAGCATGCGGAGGCGTTCCGCAAAGTGGCGGAGCATGCGGATGAGTTGTAGGGAGTCATAGAACAGGTAACTGGTGATTGGTGAGTGGGACGTCCGTAAAACGTAAAACGTGAAGCGTGACGCGGAGGGACGATCAGCGAATGCCGGATGCCGGATGACGCCGCGTCACTCACCAATTACCAGTCACCAATCTCGGAGGGCCTATGTATAAAAAAGTAACGGAGCAGACTGTAACGCAATTGGAGCGTATCGTGGAAGGAAGCATTGTGCGCGATCCCGATCTGATGGAGCCTTATGCGCACGACGAATATGCGCTGCGCGATATATGGCAAAGTCCTGAGATCGTGGTGCGGCCGAAAAGTGATAAGCAAGTGGCGGAGATTTTGAAACTGGCCTACACGGAGCAGATTCCGGTGACCGCGAGAGGAAGCGGCACGGGATTGTGCGGGGGATGCGTTCCGATTCATGGCGGGATCGTGCTGTCTCTCGAAAATATGGACAGAATTGTAGAGATAGACGAGAAGAATCGCATCGCCATTGTGGAGCCGGGGGTCACGCTGACGCAGTTTGCGCCGGAGGCCGCGACGATGGGCCTGTTTTTTTCCCCGCGTCCGGGAGATGAAAGCGCGAGTTTCGGCGGGATGGTCGCGGCCAATGCGGGCGGAAGCCGGGCCTTGCGGTACGGGGTCACGCGCGGATGCACGATGGGTTTGGACGTGGCGCTTTCGCCTCCTTTCGGGGGGATCGTGCCGTTGGGCGGGAAAACCGCGAAGAACAGCAGCGGATATAGTTTGTTGCACCTTATGGTGGGCTCCGAAGGGACGTTGGGCGTGATCACAAAACAGGTGATGCGGCTCGATCCGTTGCCCGGTATCACCAATACCCTGATCGTTCCGTACGAA
The DNA here is from genome assembly GCA_002059205.1 of Candidatus Latescibacteria bacterium 4484_107. Lineage (GTDB taxonomy): Bacteria > Latescibacterota > 4484-107 > 4484-107 > 4484-107 > 4484-107. The sequence continues at coordinate 2,548 of MVCQ01000128.1, read as the reverse complement.
AACCTGCAGAATGCCATCGAGACCGTGCCGGCGATTCTTGGCGGAGGCATCAAGCCGACGGCCCTCGAATTTGTGCAGCAGGACGTCATCACTGTGGCGGAGAAACGGCAGGAGACGAAGTCGCATTTCTACGGCGGGCAGGCGTATCTGATGATCGAGATTGATTCCTCCACGGAGGAGGAGTCGGATCAGGCCGCCGAAGCTATGGCCGGAATTTGCGAGGAACACGACTGCGTGGATATTCTCCTCGCCAGCAAGCAACAGGAGGAGGAAGTCTGGGCGTTCCGGGGCGCGCTTTACGAATCCATCAAGGAGCACGTGATCGAGATTCTGGACATTGTGGTGCCTCCCGCGGAAATCGCCCGGCATGTCGATGCAGTGCAGAAAATTTCGGAGAAATACGACGTGTGGATTCCGAGTTACGGGCACGCGGGGGACGGGAACGTCCACAGCCACCTGATGAAAGTCCGATTCAAGGACGGCGGGATGGAGGAAATCGAGGAGCAGGAGTGGCGCGCCAAGCTCGTCCGGATCCGGGACGAAATCCACGAAGACGCCAAATCCCGCGGCGGATTGGTTTCCGGGGAGCATGGCATCGGCCTGATGAAGAAAAAATATCTGCCCATGTTTTGCGATCCCCTGCGCATTCAACTGATGCGGGGGATCAAGAAGGAGTTCGATCCGAAGGGTATCCTCAATCCGGGGAAAGTTTTTGATATGGAATAGGTGAAACCTCACCGCAGAGCCGCAAAGAGCGCAAAAAACTTCAAGACCCGATTTTTGCCTTTCTTTGCGTCCTTTGCGGCTTTGCGGTGAGAATACGAAATCCGAAATTTCACGAGGGCGGCTATGGAAGCCTTGATCGAGGAATGTATCAACCAGCGCGTCTGGGCGGTCGTGGGCGCGTCCCCGGCTTCGAGCAAATACGGGCATAAGATATTCCGCACGCTACGGGCGGCCGGCTACGTCGTGTATGGGGTCAATCCGCGGAATGGTGAGATTGACGGGCAGAAGCTCTATCGCACGTTGGCGGACTTACCGGAGAAGCCCGGCGTGGTGGACATTGTGGTGCCGCCGAAGATCACGGAGAAGGTTGTCCGCCAGTGCGCCGAGTTGGGCCTGAAACGGGTCTGGATGCAGCCCGGCGCCCAGTCGGAGGAGGCGATCCAATTCTGTCGTGATCATGATATTAAGGTGGTTCACGATGTCTGTGCGATGATACAAAGGCGGGAGTGGTGAGCAAGTCTTCAGTCATTGGTCATTCGTCGTTAGGGGAATGGGTTGGATATTTACGACACACATCAATAATGCTCCTTGTCAGAAGTTTTAGTTGCTCCACAAAAGCCGGAGTAAACTCGGCGCTGGAAAAATCAGAAAGCCTCTGAAGAGGCTGAGGAGTATCCCTTCAGGGAGTTTGTGATGTTCCCAGTGCCTGCTTTAGCTCGGCTTTCCACAGAGCTTAAAGTCTCCACAAACTTTCGACAAATAGCAAATAAGTAGAGACACAAACAAAGGAGAAACGCAATGGACACCTACCAGGCAACACCACCATCCAACGCCGTCATGCTGTTTGGCGGCAAGGACGTGAGCGACTGGACCACGCGGGATGGCCAGCCTGCGGGCTGGAAGGTCGAGGATGGCATTCTGCACGTGGTGCCCCGTACGGGCGACATCATGAGCACGGAGCGCTTCACCGATTTCTTTCTTCATCTGGAGTTTCGGTGTCCGGATATGCCGGAGGCCGTGGGGCAAGCCAAGGGGAACAGCGGCGTGTTCCTGCAGGGCCGGTACGAGATTCAGGTGCTCGATTCTTACGGTCTCGATATTCCCGGCAAAGGGGACTGCGGAGCGATCTACGATCAGTTCGCGCCCTTAGTGAACGCATGCAACCCGCCGATGGAATGGCAGACCTACGATGTGATCTTCCGGGCGGCGCGCGTGAACGATGCGGGATCGGTTCAGGAGCCGGTGCGTCTGACCGTGCTGCAAAACGGATTGGTGATCCAGAACAATGTGCAACTACCGGGCGTGACCGGAGCCGCGCTCGACGAGCAGGTGGGTGAGCCGGGACCGCTGTTGCTGCAGGATCATGGGGACTTGGTATGTTATCGCAACATCTGGGCGGTGCACCTGCCGCTGGAGGGGTCGGATACGTACGAGCCGCGGTAATAGTCCTGCACCGCGGCTAATTTCATTTCGCTCCCACGCAGGAGCGTGGGAGCGAGCGCTCAGTGGGCTTCCGAAAGGATGGAGCGTATAGAGAATTGGCTGGAGGAAAAGTGGATCGAATACGATTTGGGGAATGCGCGACGGAGGAAGTCTATTCGATGACAGACCTAATGCTAACTGACTTGCAAGCCTCTCCGAGGGAACCATCCGCGTTTGATGATCTGGTAGATTATTTTGCCAGCGGGCTGGCCCGCGAGCGTCTTGTTAGGCTGGAAGCTATCGCAATGCAGTTGGCCTCACGCAGAAAAATACCAAGGAGTTGATATGCGCCACTATAGGAAAATACCATTTTGGGAAAATAGACGACGACTTAATTTGC
>MVCQ01000127.1 GCA_002059205.1 Candidatus Latescibacteria bacterium 4484_107 | reverse complement strand
ATCGGGTTGGGCATCGTGATCAATGGGGAACTCTACCGGGGCGCGTCCGGTTATGCGGGCGAACTGGGCCATATCGTGGTGGAGCCGACGGGACCTCGCTGCGTGTGTGGAAATTACGGCTGTCTGGAGGTCATGGCCTCCGGGTTGGCGATTGCCCGACAGGCCCGGGAGGCGCTTCGACAGGGCGTCCATTCTTCGATAAGCGGGATGGTAGGGGGAAAATTGGAAGAAATAACAGCCAAAATCGTCTGCGAGGCCGCCAAAGCGGGCGATAAATTGGCGTACACGATTATCGAAAAGGCCGCGGATTATCTCGCGATGGGACTGGCCACGGTGATCAATCTGTTCAATCCCGAAGTGATTGTTCTCTCCGGAGGGCTTTCTCTGGCCGGAGAGGTCATCCGGGAGCCGATCACCCGAAGGCTGAAAGTCCATGCCCTGGAGATGCCATTGAGCAAAGCACGGATTGTTTTCTCCGAACTCGGTGAGACCTCAGGCGCGTTGGGAGCAGCCACACTCGTGCTCGATAAAATCTTCAAACCTTCCACGCTGGCATGGCCTGAAAAGAACACGTAGCATATCCTGAAAATCATGAGGTCACCCAAACCATCAATCCACAAGGAGCAAAACAGATGGTTAGAGTATATAGCACGCCAAGCAGTTTTCCGGTCACCAAAGTGGCCCGTATCATCGAAGACAAAGGCGTCAGCGTAGCCAAACGCGGTGCGGGCGCAAAGATCGCCTCGGCAGAAATCACCCTGACAGCAAAATTGACTCAGGCTTCGATCTCCCCGCTGACGGAAGTCCGGGGCGCAACCACCGGGCAGCGGGATAAGGCGGCGCGTACCCAAACCGCCATCGAGCAGGGACTGGCGTGGCTGAACGATTGCGGATTGCGGATTGCGGATTGGGGATTGGGCAATCCGAAATCCGAAATCCGAAATCCGAAATCGAATCGGATTTCGGTGGAATTCCTCGAAGGCCACGACGTAGTGCTCGACACCGCCGACGGGATTCTGCGCTTCGACGCGGATACCGTCACCGAAGTGGACGGCGACCTGAGCGTCCTGTATGGTCTGGGGCTTTTTCACGAGTTCCAGCACGTGGCCGGTCTGGATGAGAAGGCGTGCCTCCATCGCACGCTCACCTTGTACGAGAACATGTCCGAAGCGGACAAAGCCGCGTTGGCGGGCATCCTCTCTGCGCCGCAATTGGACACGGACAAGGTCTTCCTTCGTTTTCTCAGGGAAGGCGCGGGACAGCCTCAGGAGGAGAAGGACCGGCTGATCGCGTGGCTTCGGGCACGCACGCAGATCGAACTTCCGTACAACAGCCAGCGCGTCCGTCAGGCCATCGAGCAGGAGACCGAGGACCTGGCCGCGCTTCGGATGGCCATCTACAACGCGATCCACGATACGTACGTGGAGGAGGTGGACACCGCGCATTCGGCCCGCGTGGCGGATTGGTGCCTGGAGAACGACATCCGCCTCGTGGGAGGACGCTTCAGCCGGGCGTTCTACCTGGATGCGATGCTGATGGCCTCGGCCAAACTCTTGCCGGGACGCGCGCTTCAGGAGAGCATTCGGACGTTCGAGGAGGCGTTCAAGAGCGCCGCGTTCGACTTCGAAAACGAGACGCTGAAAGAGCGCGGCTTCTCCTTCGATACCCTCGGCGGCGAGGCGCAAACGGTGATCAATCTCACGGCCAAGGACAAGGTTTCCTCCGCCGAGATCGAAGGGGCACTCACCGCCTTCAAGAAAGCTTTACGAAGTTTCGAAGCCTCCATCATGGAGGAGATAGACCGCATCCAAACCGCCGAAAGCGCCCTCATCGCCTCAGAACGCCGCGCACTACTCACCAATCCCAAATCCGAAATCCGAAATCCGAAATCTGGTGAGGGGACGGGAGGCGGGGAAAGCCCTGCCTGGAACCGGCTGATCCACGACCGGGACGAGGTGGCTCAGAAAGTCGGAGGCATCACCCTCGCCCTGTCTCAAATCGAAGGCGCCGTGGTGGACGCACCCAAGTTCGATCCGGCGTTTATGACGTATTTCCAGCGGATCTTCCCGTTGGACGCCATCAATATGGGCATTCTCAACGAACTCAGGGATCCTTTTTTCGGAGAGGACGAAAACGTGCACCGGCTCATCCGGGAATGCGGACATCGGATGTACGTCACCTCCAACCTGAAGGCGTGGCTCACCAAGTGCAACGATTGGATCGAGGCGCTCCCCGCGTATGCCACGTATCAGATCGTGCCCAAAGAAGGCGGCGGATACGACATCATGGCCTGGGTGCAGCGCGCGATTCTGGAGGATATGTATCGCCGGCACGCGGAGGATTGGGCGGTCAACATCGAGGAGGTGATGGCCTCCGAACACGTTGCGCTCGCCCGTGATCTCCTGATCGAACAAAAGGGCCTGACCGGGGAAGCCGACCGCAGAGCTTCGGAGCAGCAGATTCCCCGCGAAGAAGCCGTCCGGCAGATCGCCATCGAGAACGACTGGGCCGACGAGATCGTGAAAGGAGCCGCGCGCATCGAAGCCGTGTACAACGACCACTGTGTCGAAGTCGCCCGCCTCCGCGAGGACAATGATCTCACCCGAATGGAAGCCCTACGCTCGTTCCTGATAAATTTCACCGCAGAGCACGCGGAGAGCGCGGAGAACACCAAAAATAAAAGTCTTGCAGTTCTCAGCGGTCTCAGCGATCTCGGCGGTGAAAAACGACAATCACCAATCACCGAAATGGCTTTGAAGAAACGCCGTCCCCTTCCCAACATCCACGTCCTCACCACCCTGGGTCCCGGCGAAAGCGAGGTCAATGTCCAAAACTGGCTCGAGGAGACGATGGGGCTGTTCAACGTGTCCCGCGCGTACGGGTTGGAGGAGGAGGTCGAGGCGCGGATCGAGGCGTATCAGACCCGGATCATCGCGGTGGGCCGGAAGATCGTGGAGGAGCTGGATCTGGAGGGAGACCTCTATAATCTGATGGAGGAAGAGGGCTTCCGCACCGAAAGCGAGGCGGATCGGAATCAGGGGATTTTGCGCCTGATCGCATCCTACCCGGAGGTGTCCGAGGAGGTCACGCGGCTGGCGCTGATTTTGGACTACGAGGAGCACCACGGGCTGCGCGCTCCGGATTCCTCGAGCACGGAGGAGCCGAAGTCGGTGATGGATACGCTGGGGGCGCACCCGGAGATCGAGGCGGAGGCCATCCGAAAGGTGATCGCCAATAACGAGCTGGAGGTTGAGGACGATGACGCCGCGCGGAAGATGGTAGCCGGAAACGAGGCGTACGCGGCGGAAAAGGAAAGCATCGCCCGTTCGGAGGCCCGGCGGATGGTAGTCGAGGAATGGGGATTGGCCGGAGAAGTCCGGGGGTACATGCGGGCGCATCTGGATCCGATGATCGCCAAAGTGGGCGCGCGCCGGGAACTGATCGCCCAGCACAAACTCTCCGCCCAGCTGAGCAATCCCCGCTTCCGGTACGACGCCACCGGCCCGTTCAAAAAGTATAACCTGCTCTACACGCCGAGCCGCGTGGACTTGGGAGGCGAGGAAGTCCATTCTGTGCGCAACGTGCCCAAGTGGATCGGCGGTCTGGATCGCGATGCGGCCAACGCGGGCAAGTCGCTTTACAGCCTGTACAACGTGGCTGGGCCTACGGCGGTGGATTCGCCGCGTCTGGCCGAGTTCCTCAAGGTGGGCGAGAACTTCTTCTCCCGAGGCGGCGTGTATTACCTCTCCTTAGCGGCGGGCGCGAACTTAGATGCGCTGGGCATCGGCGATTTCGAGTTCTTCCGGGATCAATGGAATATGCGCGGCGACCGCATGGTGCTGCCCACCGGGGAGACGTACGGCGGATTTTGCGTGCCCAAGGAATTCTCCCTGCTCTATGCCGTCATCATCGCGGCGGTCAGAAAAGAGACCCGGCAGGAGACGCTGGACGGTTTCGGCGTGCCGCGCGCGCTGCACGATCAGGTGATCGGCGATCTGAGAAAGGTGCTCGCGATGGAGCTGACGTGCGCGGATCAGTTGGAATGGCAGATGATGGCGACCGAGTTCCTCACTGGAAAATACGAGGAGTATTTCGGCGTATTGGGCCAGTTCGCGTATCTCGCCCGGCTCCCGCAATTGGCAAAGACCCTGGAGAAGCAGGGCGTGCTGTTTGCGCGGGATGAGGAGCAGCGGCAAAAGGATTTCCGCCTCGCGTACTGGATCAATAAGAAGGCGCAGGGATTGGAGGAAATCAACCGCGCGGGCCCGTTCCGCAAGGTCTCGATGATCCGCCAGTTGATGAACGAGGCCCGGCGGAAAAATCCGAACGTGGCCCCGGAGAATAAGCTGATCGGGGTAATGGGCGCTTCGTACAAGGAAGGAGAGCGTCACGGCGGCCGGGAGATCCCCATTACCGACGTGCGATTCAGCGCGGGCGCACGCAAGTTGGAGATCTACGCGGGCACGATGGATCATCTGCTCCGGGACATTGATCCGGAGGGGCGTGAGATCATCGGAGAGATGTTCGAGGATTTCCGCGCGCCGGCGGACATCCGGTTGGTGGGAACCTGCACCGGCCCCGATGTGCTGAACCACGTGCCCGGATCGGGTTTGGAGGCCATCGCGGAGGACGTATATCGGCGGTTGCAGGAGGTCGGTCTGGACGACGACATGATGGATGCGAACAGCATGGTGCACGGCGGCGATCTGGCGCGGTGGAGCGGGATCAGGGAGCTTCCCGATGACGAGCGTGCGGCGCTCATCGCCGAGATCGGAGCCAAAATTCATCTCTTGGTCCTGGTGCGTCGAGGTCCCTATCGCACGTATGAGGAGGCCGTCCAGGGCGTGGATTTTGTGGATCTCTCGATCCCCGATCCGGAGCTTCTGGATCTGGTGGACGATCTGCCCAAGCTGCTCTATCTGATGCGCAGAGGCAGGCCGGACAGTGCGCTGGTTCTGGCCGACGGCACCTCCGGCGGACGGCGTCGCGCGTTCTCCTATCGCTATGCGTCCAGTAAACGTAAGACGAAGGAATGGTTCGCCTTGGATGATCACGCCATGTACGGCTGTCTCGGACTCGGACGCGCCACGTTGGATCAATGGCGGAAGGAGATGGTCACGGAGCGCACGCAGGCTCAGAATTTATGGGATGCACTGATCGAAGGTCGCACCAATGACGCTCAGGAGGCCTACGCACGCATCCTCGCCCGGATGATCCGGGAGGAGACTGCGGAGGAAGCTGCCAAAGAGGAGATCGCGGCGCGCAAGGCCAGGGTGGACACAAAGCCCTATCGCACCGTCTCCGATGTATTGGGGCGCGTGAAACAGGGATTGGCCCTGCACCAGTTGGACTTCGGCACGTGGCTGATCCTGGGCGGCTCATACGTATTCAACGGCAAGCTGACCGAATCGGAGATCGCCGAGAAGCGGGCATTATTCGAGCAAGCGATAGCCGATTGCGCATCGGGGGCTGGGTCG
>MVCQ01000126.1 GCA_002059205.1 Candidatus Latescibacteria bacterium 4484_107 | reverse complement strand
TCTGTCTCCCGTTTCACGCTTACGGCATCGGCTTGAGGCAGCAGTTTGGGTTCCACAAAGAGCGTTTTTTCCCGCTGGATCAGCACGGATCCGGGTTTGGCGCGTCTGGGCTTGCGTACGTATTTTCGCAGGGTATAATTCACCGGAACGGTTTTGGAGGTGCGCGCTTTGCTCCAATAGGCCGCTACGCCCGCAGCTTCTTCCAGGGTGTGTTTGCCCGGCTCCGCTTTTCGTCCTTCCCGCTTCAGCACCACGTGCGATCCCGGACACCCCTGCGCGTGGAACCAGAAATCCTCCGGATGAGCGCGACGGGTGAGGAGGTCGTTTTCCCAGTCGTTTCGTCCCACGAAGACCGTCCATCCCTCCGAAGTCACGTAACGCCTGGGGTGGATCTGCGGTGTTTTTTCTTTTCTGATGTGCCCTCCTTTTTTCGCCTCGCTCCGGATGATTCCCGCCTCGATCAAACGGTTCCGAAGGGTTTCCAAAGCGTGCTCGTCCCCAGCGGATGATAGTTCGGCGGCGTATCGCTTCAGTTCGGTGAGGCGTTCTTCGGCAGCCTCATGGAGTTGATGGATCGTCTGCGCTCCGCGCTTGGCTTTCCGGTACTTGGTGAAGTAGCGCTGGGCGTTCTCCGACGGAGTTTGGTTCGGATCCAGCGAGATAGTGACTTTCCGGGCAGGATCGTAGAAATCGCTCAGGGTGATCGCCTCCTGTCGGGGCCTGATCTGATATAGATGAGCCGTCAGCAGTTCACCCATCCGTTTGAATTCGTCCGCGTTTCTGGCGCGATTCAGTTCCTTCCGAAGGCGCTCTGTTTTCTTTGAGGTCGAAGCGATGAGGCGATTGAGGGCGGCTTTCAACGAGGTGCGGGTTTGCTCCAAGGTCTGTATGGCGCGTTTGTGCTCGTAGAAATAGGCGACGGCCTGGCTCAGGGTGGGGAAGCTCCGCTTGCATTCGTCCGGCACCCAGATCGGATCGAAGGCCGTGAAGTCTTTTAGAATGCCATCTTCATCGAAAAAAACGAAGGCCCGTGCCGTCAAATTTGGGTTTTCGGACGGTACGATTTCGGATTTCGGATTTCGGATTTCGGATTGAAACCCCGGAAATTCGCGATCCGCGATCTCCTCGTAGAGGGTGCGTGCACGGCGATAGAGCTTTTCGACATCGGACGCTTCGAGCGCTCCTGTCGGAGTCAGGGCGACGAGGCCGTTTTCCGACGCGATGCGGAGGGCTGTGGAGCGATCCGCGCACATCAGCATTCGGGAAAGGGCTTCAACGAGGGGCTTATCGGGAACGGAGCGGAGGGCTTGTGCGAAGGCTTCGGGCGCATCGTGTCTGGGATCGAAGCGATCTTGAGGCGGTGGGGGTTTGTAGCGCGCTCCCGGCATGACTTGACGATATCGGCTCATACTCGGAGTAATGCACCGGAGGCAGTCTATGATTTTTCCGGACGGCTCGTCTATCAGGATCACGTTGCTGTTACGCCCGGTCATTTCCACGACGAGTATGCTCCGGGTCGTGGCGCCGATGGAATCTTGTTTTACGAATCGAAGGCACAGCGCCCGATCCCCGTTCATCTGTTCCACGGAGAGGCACATGGCTTTTTGAAGCCGCCCTTTTCCCCAATCCGTTCTGTCCGACGTTGGCGCGTTGGACACGAGGTGCGCACGGCCCGCTCCGGGCAGGCAGGAGGCCAAAACATAAGAGGTGGGGGACCGTTGAAGATAAAGATCGGTTTTCCCCACAGTGAATGACGCGCGGATCTGGCGCTCTTTCAGGGATTCGCCTATCTCCGTTATGAGGCCGCACAGGGCAAAAAAATCCATTCCCATAGACCGCTCCAAGATCTACCGCAGAGATCGCTGAGATCGCTGAGAAAACAAAAAACAGGCCGTTCTCTGCGTTTTCCGCGCGCTCTGCGGTAAAAAGGGGACTTGTGATCACCGTATTTATCTTGTCTGAAAGATAAGGCAGAGACGGGCTTTTGTCAAGAAATTAAAGATAATACAAGAAAATCGAAGAAAAAAAGAGTGGTTGACAAAACGTTGAGAATGTGATATATTTGAAAGTATTCCACCTCAAAAGCTCCTCTCTTTTTCCTCCATCGTTCACGTGTCCCCCTTTACGTTTTACTCTTCACATTTCATGGAGTTTTCGCCTATGATCAAAAGTATGACAGGCTTCGGCAGGGGAGAAGCAGAGCGCGAAGGCACTAAGGTCACGGTAGAGGCGGTTTCCGTCAACAATCGTTTCTGCGATGTATCCATCCGTTTGCCCCGGTCGCTCTCGGAGATGGAGCCCCGGTTGGCGGAGATGGCGCGGAAACGGGTTCAGAGAGGGCGCGTCAATCTTTCGGTGACGTGTAAAGAAATGGAATCCGGCGAGAAGTCCCTCGAGGTCGATATGGAGTTGGCCAGAGTGTATCGGGATCGGCTGTTCGCGCTTCAAAAGGAACTCGATTTGGGCGGCTCCGTGGATGTGCAGCTCATTGCGTCCCGGCCGGACGTATTTAAATACGAGCCCAAAGAACTGGTATCGGACCAGATAGGCCCCTTGGTGTCGGAGGCGTCCGAGGCGGCGCTCGATGCGTTGGAGCAGATGCGTCGTACGGAAGGAAAACATCTATACGACGACTTCGTAGAGCGGATCGGGACGTTGGAGGATCTGATACGCCGGATCGAGGAGAAGGCGCCGGAACGTGTGGAACGCCTCAGGGACCGGCTCAGGGAGCAGATCGAGCGACTTTTGACGCGACAGGTGGACGAGCAGCGCCTGGCGATGGAAATCGCGATTTTTGCGGAACGAAGCGATGTGACCGAAGAGTGCGTGCGTTTCCGCAGTCACAATCAGCAGTTTCTGACCACGCTCGAAACCGGAGAAACAGTGGGACGGAAACTCAATTTTTTGCTTCAGGAGATGAATCGGGAGGCCAACACCATCGGTTCCAAATCCAACGATGCGGACATCTCCCATTTTGCCGTGTCCATCAAGGAGGAGCTCGAAAAGCTTCGGGAGCAGGTTCAAAACGTGGAATAGACATTTGTCTAACGGCCTAAAAAAAATAGCTTTCCGTACGGGAGGGAATCTGTAAGGAAACCAGGAGAAACCGGGGCGGGGATGGATCACTTTTCCTGGCTTTCTCAAAAAAACGGGAATTATTTTTTTTACGGATACTAAGCTCAAATGGCAAAGCCCAAGTGTCAAAAACCGGTGACTGGTTTACCAGTCACCCAACACTCTTTTTTGGGTATTTGGATTTTGTTATTTGACATTCTTCGCAGGAGGAGGGTTTTGGAATTATCCTTTATCAATGTCGGGTTCGGGAACGTGGTGGCCCGGGATCGAGTGATTGCGGTAGTTACGCCGGATACCGCGCCGATCAAGAAGCTCAAGGACATAGCTCGTAAAAATGCCAAGCTGATCGACGCATCCCAGGGCCGGAGAACGCGGGCGGTTCTGGTAATGGACAGCGATCATGTGGTTCTGTCCGCCACGACTATGGAGACTATTCTGCAACGACTTCGGGGAGAAGCGGAGAAGTGACGCATCGAGGATTCATCGTGGTGATTTCGGCTCCCTCCGGGGGAGGGAAAACGACGATCTGCAGAGCGGTCTTGAAACGACAGAAACAGGCCACCCTGTCTGTCTCTGTGACGACGCGGCCTCAACGCGCCGGCGAACGGGATGGGATAGACTATCTCTTCGTATCGGAGGAGGTTTTCCGGAAAAGGATCGAAGAGGGCGCATTTGCCGAATGGGCCGAAGTGCATGGACACCTCTATGGCACCTTGTCCAATACGGTTCGAGCGGCGATGGATGAGGGCAGGATTCTGATCCTGGACATAGATGTAGAGGGCGCGCAACAGATCAGAGCGGTTTTCCCAGATTCGGTAAGTATTTTCATTGTGCCTCCCTCTTTGCGGGTCCTGGAGGAACGCCTGAGAGCACGGGGACGGGACACGCAGGAGGACATCGAAAATCGTCTGCTTCGTGTCGCTCGGGAGATGAAGGAGATCGTCCGGTATGATTATGTGGTGGTGAACGATGATTTGGAACGGGCGGTGGATCAGGTGGAAGCCATTTTTACGGCGGAGGGATGTCGAAGGGAGCGACTGGAGTGGGAGTGGGAGGGAGCGGATCAGATTCGTGGGCCGTTGTAAGTCGAACTGCGAGAGATGACATCCTGGGCTACGGGACGGGGTGGAAACGCGGAAAAAAGTTGAAAAAACGGAGGATATCTATGGCGGTAATCTCTGCGGAGGAGTTACTAAAAGGTGATGTGAATTTGTACGAAGTCTCGATTGCGGCGGGAAAAGAGGCCAGGAAACGGAACGAGTTTCAGCGATTGAAGCGGGATGCGGGAGAGATGGACGATCAGCACCCCCCCGTAAAAGTAACGGTGGAAGTGCTTCAGGAATTGATGGACGGACGCGCGCGGTGTGTAAATCCCGCCCATCGCTGGAAGCATTAGGCAGAGCACGAAGTTAAGCAAATTCATCGCGCGATATTGTAAAACGAGAAATGATAACAGAAACACGACGAATACTCTGTTTATATTGATGTTATGGATAACGAAAAAAAAATAGTCGTGGGCGTAACCGGAGGCATTGCGGCGTATAAAGCAGCGGAGCTGGTTCGAGCCTTAAGACGGCGGGATGCGGAGGTGAAGGTGGTGATGACCGAGGCAGCCACTCGGTTTATCTCCCCCTTGACGATGGAGACGTTGTCCGGGCATGCGGTGGCTGTCCAGCTTTTCCCTCCGAACAAGAAGGTCGGGGTTCGCCATATTTCCCTGGCGGAGTGGGCGTCCCTGATTGTGGTGGCGCCCGCGACGGCCAATTTCCTGGGCAAGGTGGGCTCCGGGATCGCCGACGATTTGCTTTCCGCGGTAGTGATGGCGGCTTGTGGGCCCGTGTTGTTTGCCCCGGCCATGAACGATCGGATGTGGACGAATCCGATGGTGCAGAACAATGTACGCACGTTACAGGATGCCGGAGCTCACTTTGTGGGACCGGAAGAAGGCGTGTTGGCCAGTGGAAAGATCGGCGTGGGACGCCTGGTCGGGATTGAGCGCATTGTGGAGGCGGCCGTGGATATTTTGCATCGCTCCGAAGCACTTTCGGGGAAAAAAATTCTGATCACGGCTTCGCGGACGGAGGAAGACATGGATCCGGTGCGTTTCCTCACCAATCGCTCCACAGGGAAAATGGGCTATGCCCTCGCCCAGGTGGCTCAAAGGCGCGGCGCTCAGGTGGTGCTCGTCAGCGGCCCGACGCATCTGTCGCCTCCGTGGGACGTTGAGTTGGTGCGCGTGCGGACCGCGGAGGAAATGCGGCGCGCGGTGATCGAGCGTTTTGAGCAGTGCGATGCGCTGGTGATGGCGGCGGCGGTGGCGGATTTCCGTCCGAAGCGCTTTTCGGATCAGAAGATCAAAAAAAGCGGGGAGGCGTGGGCGCTGAAGTTGGAGCGCACTGCGGACAT
>MVCQ01000125.1 GCA_002059205.1 Candidatus Latescibacteria bacterium 4484_107 | reverse complement strand
CACTGATAAGCACTGATTGAAACTGATACCACTGATCCCGTCCCCTCCGCCCAGTGGGGTGGATCAGTGCAATCAGGGAGGGGTTCAGTGGCATCAGTGGTTCAATCTCGTTCTCACGCTCTACGTGAAAACGCAGGCCCGACGCTTCGCGTCCCAAACCGAACGCCGCCTCGCCGATACCGATTCAACAAGACAAGGAGCATAACTCGTGAGACGCCAAGAGGTCTTGAACACGTTGGCGGCACATCGCGTGAAACTGCAGGAGATGGTGATCGGATCCTTGTCGCTATTCGGCTCGGTGGCCCGCGGCGAAGCGGTTGACACAAACGACGTAGATCTGTTGATAGCATTCAATCGCCCCGTCGGACTTTTTCACTTTGCGCGCATCAGGCGAACTTTGTCGGAACTGCTCAGTTGCCCGGTGGATCTGGTCACACGAGCCGCTCTGCGCGACGAAATGCGCGATGAAGTCCTGAAGGAGGCCGTTTGTTCCACATAATACTGAATGTAAAATGCAATACCCAATGACCAACGCCCCAAGGAAAAGGAGACTCCCATGCTGAGAAAAATAACCTGTCCTTTCAGGATGCCATGCTCCGTTCTGCTTCTGCTCCTGCTGACCCCTCCCATCGCCCATGCCCACGTGGTCAAAACCTACGATGGGGAGGAAGTCCGATGCGAAACCGCAACGTACGGACACGACGAATTGCTCCTCGACGGCAACACCGCGATTCCCCGCGAGCGCGTTAAAGAGATCTTCTTCGAGATGCCAAAGATCGCTCCTGCGGTTTCGGAGCAAACAAAAGAGATTCCCCAGGACATTCAGGAGATTCTCAAGCAGGCGCAGGAGCAAGCCCGAAAATATCCCGACGCCGACGGCATCGTTCTTTTGGACGACGGGGAATACGTGCTCAACGAGGATGGAACGAACGTGTACCGCTACCACTTCCGGGGCCTCATCCTCAAGGAAGAAAAGAAGAAGGAATGGAGCGATCAGTCGGTTCATTTCGACGAGAAACGCGAACGGATGAAACTGGTCTGGGCGCGCACCATCCGGCCTACCGGCGAGGTCGTCCCGCTCGATCCGGCCACGGTCACGATCACCGATCCCGCCGGCGGCGGCGTCTCCTTTGGCAAGGGCAAAATCTTCTCCTACACCCTTCCGGAGACCGATGTAGGCTGCATCGTGGAATATCTGTACGAGCGCGAGGAGTTCGATCCCTTCGACAAAGAAATGTTCTTCCCTCGCTTCTATTTTCAGGCGTACGAACCGGTGCGCCGCTCCCGTATGACCGTCACCATTCCCAAGACAAAGACGCTGAACTATAAGGCCTATCGGATGCCAGAAGGAAAGGGAACTCCCCGGATCATCTCAGGCGAAAGCGCCATCACGTACGTCTGGGAACTGACCGATGTGGAGCCGCTGATCCCGGAGCCTTCCATGCCGCCCTATTCGGCGGTCGTTCCCAGCGTCGAGGCCTCTCTCTTCAAGAGTTGGGATTACATATTCGACTGGCTCACCCGGTTGCAGGAGCGCCGCATCCAGGTCACTCCTGAAATTGAGCAGGCGGTCCGGGAGATCACGGCCGACGCCGCGGATCAGGAGGAAAAAGTCGCTCGGATCTACCACTTCATCCAGCAATACATCCGTTACATCTCCATCAAAGGGAGCATCGGATCCGGCTGGTCGGGCCACGAGGCGTTCTACACGCTTCAGAACAAATACGGCGACTGCATAGACAAGTCCATCCTCTTCACCACGATGCTCAACGTCATCGGCGTGAAATCCGAACCCATCATCATTTTGACCAACCGCGCGGGCGTGGCGGACCGAAGCATTCCCTCCATGCGCGGCAATCACGCCATCACGCTGGTTCATCTGAACGGGCGCGATTTCTACCTCGACGCCACGTCCACCAGCCACCGCTATCCCGCGTTCCGGGCGGACGACCACGGCGTCACCACGATCAACGCGCTAAGAAGGGAGATCGGCTTTATTGATCTGCCAAAGCCCGAACAGAACCGGAGAACCTATACCCTGAGCGTGCGCATCCTCCCCAACGGAGACGCGGAAACCGAGTATGCCAGCGCTTACGTCGGAGACTATGAAGCCCGGGTACGTGGGTTCTACATGGTTCGCAAGGAGAGCGACCACGAACGCATGCTGGCCAACATGGTCAGCTCTTATAGCCCCGATGCCACGCTGAAGCACTATCACCTCGACAACGTCTACGACATCTCAAAACCCTTCTCCATGCACCTTTCCTACACGCTCAGGAACTACGTGGTCGAGGCCGGCGACTTGCGCATCTTCGCCATCCCCGGCGCGGAAATGGATTTCCCCGAAGTCACGCTTCCGGAGCGGAAATACGACATCGCGTACGACACCGGATTCGAGATGATCCACGACGTCACCATCACCGTGCCGGAGACCTACCGCGTCAAATATCTCCCTCCGGAGATCAGTTTGAAAACTTCCTACGCCACTTATAGCGCAAGCTACACCGCCAAAAACGACACGACTCTCGTCTTCCACGATGACTTCCGCCGGACAAAGCGCGTCGTGCCGGTGCGCGATTATGTGGAATATAAAACCTTTCTCCAAAAGGTGAGCAAGTATTCCAAGGAGCAGTTGTTCTTTAGCGTGGAGTAACGGGAAAAAGACGCGCAGACTTTAACCGCGTCGCCCATTTGGAGCAAAAATAGCCGCGATGTGGTCCGATATGCGATGCATTCAAACAAAGGAACCGGTAACTATGCAACCCTGGAAAACCCGCTCTCGAACCAGAATCCTGAATCACGGTCCCTACCTGACCGTCGAAAACCATACGGTGGAACTGCCCGACGGGCGGATTATTTCGGAATGGCCCTGGGTGATTACGCCGGACTACGTCAATGTCCTCGCTGTGACTGAACGGGACGAATTTCTTTGTTTTCGCCAGGTGAAATATGGCGTGGAGGGCGCCTCGCTTGCGCCTGTGGGCGGATACATCGAGCCTGATGAAGATCCATTGGATGCGGCCAAACGGGAACTCATGGAAGAGACCGGGTACGAGGCGTCGGATTGGATCGATCTGGGAAGCTACAGAGTGTGCGGAAATCGCGGATTCGCGATGGCCTATCTATATCTGGCGCGCGAGGCCCGCTATGTGACCGAACCCGACGCCGATGATCTGGAGGAACAGAAGTTGCTCCGCCTCAGCCGGTCGGAGGTGGAGGCTGCGCTTGAAGCGGCCGAGTTCAAGGCGTTACCATGGGTAACGGTCGTGGCATTGGCTTTGCATTTTATGAGAGAGCGGGCCGCAGGCACTCCGTGACCTTGTTCCGGGGTGGGACGAATCACACGACTTCTTTTTTGTGATCCGCCAAGCTGTTCTACGAGCCTGTAAAATCTCGTTTTTCTGACAAGATTTTGTATTTGATCCGTGTAAATCCGTGTCATCCGTGTCCCATTGCTTTGGGTTTTGGTTGCGGCTTTGCCGCGCTGTGGTATCTGTGGTAAAATTGGACTGTAACAGAAAGGAGCACGTCATGAAACCACGTAGCATCCGAATCATTCTGTTCGCCTTTTTATGCCTGTTCGGTTCCATCCTGTACGCGCAGGAGACCGACGTTCTCTACACGAAGAAGGGCGAGGAATACGTGGGCCGACTCATCGAAATCTCGGAAAACCGGGTCGTGTTCCAGCATGGGATCGAGGGCCGGATGGAATTCGACTTGTCCGACGTCCAGCGGGTAGAATTGGGCAAATCCCGTACCGGAGATGCGTGGCGCACCGTCGGGGACATCAAAGATGAGACGCTGCTGAACGCCCTCGCTATCGCGCCGCCCGACTCTGCATATCCCCATTCGGGCTATCTGACGCTCTACCAGGAGGCCACGTACAGGCTCCATGAGGACGGCTCCGTCCGGATCACCAAACGCAAAATTCAGAAGGTTTTCAAGGAGCGCGGAAAACGGGTCGCCAACAATGCGCTGTACTACATGTCCGATAACAGCAACGCTCAAATTGACTTCGGACGCACGGTCACGGCGGAAGGGGACGTCATCCCCATCTCCGACGCGGCCATTCAGGACGGCAGCGTGTTCTCTCAATATCCCGACTATCAGAATCTTAACAAAAAGCACTCCGCGCTCAAAAAAGTCAAGGAGGGCTCCGTCATAGATTACCAGACCACGATGGTCGTTGAACGGACGGACTTCCTCCATCCTTTTTTGGTGGACGTCTCTTTCAGCGACCGGGAACCGATCCTCCGCAAAACGCTGAAGGTGATCGTTCCCAAAGGAGTCGAATGCGCGTACCAGATGCGCCGCTTCGGGACGGACGAGCCCTCTTCGGTGGAGGAGACCGGCGACGGATCCCTCCAATATACCTGGACGTTGGAACACACGCCGGAAATGATCGCCGAAAACTTCATGCCGGAGACGGAGGATTTATGGCCGCGCGTGGCGTTTGCTCCGAAGGCCCAGTGGGCCGATCTGAGCCGAAAATATGCAGGTATTTTGGAGGAACATCTAAAGGGTAGTCCGTCGCTGAAGGAAAAAGCCGCTGAGATAGTCAAAGGGGTGAAAAACAAGACGGAGGCGGCCCGCGCGCTCTACACTTACATGGTCAAACAAATCCGAACCATCCCCGTGCCCTATAATCTGTATAGCTTGATTCCCAAAGACATCGTGCAAACCTATCAGAAAAAATACGGGAACAATCTGGACAAATCCCTGCTTTTCTTAGGGCTGCTCCGGGAGGCCGGAATCACCGCCAATCTGTGTCTAATCGTTCCCCAGAGCGAAGGCGCGTTGATGGAGGAAGTACCGTCTCTTGGACATTTTTCCGATTGCCTCGTTCGGATCGCGGCGGAGGATACGCTCCTCTATGCCGGTGTCCTCGACGAGACCATCGCCTTTGGCGCATTGGACGCGGACTATCAGAACGTGCGGGGATTGATCATAGACCAGGCGCATCCCGAACTCGTGACCACGCCGCTCCTCGACGCGGAAGGGGAGGCGAAGCGCCGAAGCGTGGAGGTCGTCATCTCCGCCGACGGCACATTTATCGTGCGAGATCACACGCGCTACACGGGCCAGTCCGCCGCGCAAGTCCGCACCCTGAAAGTGATGCGAGCGGACGAACTCAAAAAAATATTCCAGGAGGCCGTCGGACGCATCCATCCCAACGCCGAGCTTCTCTCCTACCAGGTCTCCGACCTGGACGATCTGAGCGCGCCCGTGGAGATCACCACAGAATACCGGATCAGGGACTACGCCCTCCAGGCGGGCAAATCCCTGATGGTCTTCCAACTCCCGGACCTGGAATACAGCGCGTACGAGGTGGGGAAAGCCACCCGCATCCATCCCTTGGATTGGTCCCATCGCACATTGGAGACCAACCAATACACCCTCGCACTCCCCGAAGGCTTCGACGTGTATCACCTCCCCGGCGACGTGCACTACAATACGCCCCTGATCACCTATCAAGCCCGGTTCGAAC
>MVCQ01000124.1 GCA_002059205.1 Candidatus Latescibacteria bacterium 4484_107 | reverse complement strand
TAGCCTGCAGTTCCTCAACGACTTGAAAAGCGGCATCAGCGGAAAAGCCGAACTTGGGGCGTCTGAACACATGCTGGAGTTCCTCAAGGATGGGGGGGAGAAAGCGGGCAATGGATACCACCTGTGCGCACTTTTTCCAGAACGATTCTCGGCTTTCCACCAAAAAGGATTGCTGAGATCAGGACGTTCGTATCGAGAACAATGGTGGAGTGACTCATAACTTCCTGCCGCGCTGCTTGCGATAAGAAGATATCTCTTCGGCAATATCGGCTTCGCTAAGATTATTCTCGATAACTTTTGACCTGCCATAAGCAAATATCGCGTCGCTTTCGTTCTATATACAAGCGGACCGCTTCACGGAGAAGTTCAGAACGCGTTCGCGATTCCCCGCGGGCTACCTCGTCAATGTCCGATAACAGGCTCTTTTGAAACGATATGTTTAACGTTGCGGTACTCATATCGCCCTTTCTCCTCGCTCCCATGCTCCTGCGTGGGAACGCAGACATGATGCTCAGCGTCACAAGTCAAGCAGACTTCTGACAAGAAACGCTAAGTAGCCTTTGAAACATGCCGTTTTTTGAACCAGTTACCTATCCATATTTTCAACGCAATCCACTGATATTGAAACCGATAGAAAAAGGGTGCCGCGCGTAACACGGCAGGATCTCTATCTCCAATGTAAAGTTGGATGGTTTCTTTCAACTTACAAACGACTGTATCGAAGGTCTCCGCACAATCTACAAGATTAAGATCAATACAAGCCGCAACCCAACGGTTCCCTTTTTTCATCGCATAACATCTGAATTGCTCCATTGGATAAAATATTCCTCTCCGGAGATTTCAGCTACGGCCACGTAAAAAACGTTTTGGCACCATCCAAGAGCCTCAATTCTCCCGCTGCGCCGCCCGCTGGAACTTAAAGGTCAGATTCATCGTTTCAACCGGCGTGCCCCAGGCATCATACCGAACCTCGATATCCTCAATGGAAACGGTGATCTGACGCACGTCGTCGTGAAGATCGGGGAAAACCACAAAGCCTTCGGCGGATTGCCCGCTGAAAAGGATGTCGCCCGAAAAAAGGGTTTTCTGAAGAAGGTCTTTGCGCTCTTCAAAGCGGCGGTACGCGTTCCCAGCGTACCCCAAAACATAGGGATAGTAATATTCGTTCAAGGCCTGCAAACTCAGCGGAAGGTATTTCCTGTGGTTCTGGGAGGTCAGGGTGATCTTCGACGGATCAATCCGCATCTTCGGATAGGTGTAATTTTTTACCTTCAACTCGAACACGGTAAAACGTTTTGGCGGGGTCTTCGTCCCGCGTTTCTTCCAATTTCCGTACGTATAGGGATTGGTGGACTTCTCCCCACTTTGTGAGAAGCTGGCGAACTGCCGGTTCAGCTCTTCGTCGGTCATCGGACGCATTCCCACCTCGAGCCGGTCCCGGATAAAAGTAATCGTTCCGTCGTCGCTCACCGTCATTTCGGACATCTGCTCCGATTCGTCCAGCGGCATAAAGGGGCCGGGAACAAGGCGATACGCACACTCCGAAAACAACAGGAACCCGCTGAGAAGCAAAAGCAGACCTGCAAAAATAGAGTATTTTTTTCTCACGCCGATTCCTCCGTAATGAGAAAGTGAGAAAGTGAGAAAGTGAGAAAGTGAGATTCCACCATCGAATTTCGCCCTTTCTCCCCGTCCCACTTTCGCACAAATCGCCACTTATACACAGGGGCGTGATCGAATCACGCCCCTGTGTTGGACAATTTCAGCCCACTATTTGAACGTGGACTTGATGGAACCCCATGTGCTCGACTCTACGGCCGTTACTCTCCCTGTCTCCTCGGGAGATACCATGTAGAACGCGGCAAACAGACTGGCGTCCGTCCAGGCATCCGCGAAGTTGAACGTGGTGCCGCAGTTCTCCCCATCGGGATCCTTGTCGCCGATGTAAACGTTTCCTCCGAAGGTCTCGCCTGCGGTTATCGTGTGCCGCACGCTCGTCGCCTCGGTGACATCCAGGTAATCCCAGAGTGCCAACCCGACCTCAGCGCTCCATCCGGTGGCGCTCTTCTGAATGCCGTAGAAGGCCCACGGAGGCACCCACGACCATTCCTGGCCCTCGGCGTTGCCGAAAAATCCTAACGGCTGTGCCTCATCTCTGGGATCCAGCGCGAGATACCACTGCTGGCCGATCGAGCACGGCGGCTCCGCCTTCCTGAAATTGCCGCCCTCGCCATTGGGATTCAGGAGAAACTGGAGGTGATCCTCTTTCCATGTGCCCCCGATTTCCTCCTCCGGGAAGTAAAGCTCGCTGTCCGTGACATTCACCCCAATATAGTACATATTGGTGGACGGCGCCCAACCGATGTAGCAGCCGAGAATGTCGAAGTCGTCCTTGGCCACTTCGCCCGTGGCGTACGAGGTGCTGACGCCCGGCTGTCCGTTCGGTTCCTCACTGGCGGCTCTGAAGTCCGCGCCGGTCCAGTAATACGCTCTGGGCATAAAGGCCCAATCGTCCACGAAACCATCAATCGTGGGAACGTCCCCCTCCGAGATTCCGCCGATGTAGTACGTGATTCCCGGCGGCTCGTACGCGATGGCCATCGAGGCGAACGCGAGCACGATCGCAAGAACTACCAATAGATGCTTCATTTTAAGCGCCCTTTCTGCTTAAAATCCTCACAAAAAAACCACCCGAGGATACCCACCGAGGATCGTGGATAGTATCCCTACGCAAACCCCCGATCTGTCCCGGGCACGAATGAGAAAAACCTCTTTGCGCCGCGATCACCCCCTTTCCTTGATGAAGATAGCGCCCCTGGAGCGTGCGATCAACTTGAAAGGCCTCTCACCAACACGCTCCGAGTGATTCTCCAGCATCACCCCTCTTAGGGCAGTTTTTCAGGAACTTCAAAACGCTCAGACCGCTTATTCTGAAGAGTGTCAGGCGACTGTCGAAATTGGTCGGATTTTCAATAGAACCTGCCGTCGTCATAGTGCTCGCCCATTGGACTGCGCGCACAATCGGCAAGAAGAAGGGGGATCGAACAGAAGCGAATGCACCAAACAGAGCTTTGGGCATTTTCTTTGTCACTTTTCGCACTCACTCCCCACCCACGCATGCGAAAAAGCGCCAAAGTCTCTTCTGAACAGAGCAAATATATAGTATGGCCTTCCGCATGTCAAGGGGAAAAATGGTCTTTTCCGAAAAATTTCACTCTCGAGCAGGAACCTTAGGAAAATTTTAAGGATTCGAAATCTCAAGCGGCTTATTCCATAACGAGAACTAAACTACTGCCCCGATCGGTCGGATCTTTCAGACGGAATCTGAGGGTGACGTTTCCGTCCACATTAAAGGTGACACCGGCGCTTTGGTTAACTCCCTGGTGCACCGTATAAGCCGAAACCCTTACCTCCGTGCCTCCCTTTATAGATCTTTCCACCAAATCGAACCGCTGCCCGCTGAAATCGGCTACAGAATAGGCAAGACCGGAAACCGGCTCTTCCCCCTCCAGCGTATAACTGATGATCACACGTCCCTGTTCTATGGGCCGATTTGGGTTTGTGCGAAACCAATCCGGGTTCAGGTCAATAATAAAATAGACCCTTCCGTCGTCGTATTGCTCGCCCAACGTATTTCGGGCGCAATGGGCGAAAGGAAGGGTCATCAGACCTAAGAGGATCACCAAGAGAGATGTTTTTGGAAGGTTCTTTATCATTTTTCGGATCGCTCCATACGATAAGCATATCATTGAGAGGGAATGCAACTTCTCTGGTTAGTTGACAAATATACTGTGCTGCCTTCCTCATGTCAAGCGAAAAATCCCATTTTTCAAAAAAAATCCGCCCGATTCTGGTAACTGCTGATGGCCATTGTCAGGGATCAGGGGTCAGGGGGCAGGGATCACATTCACCACTCACCAAGCCTTCTATCTAACCGCCACGTTTGGTCGAAGAAGCCCACCGCGGTCACCCCCCCCCATCCCTTTGTCTTCACCTCCCGATTGTAGATGATATAGTCCGGCAATCCGGCCGCCGAGTGCATGGTGCCCAGCACCTCGGTCAACCGCATCCCCTCGACGTCGGTTCCCGCGTTCACTAAAACGAACCGCTTCCGGTTCAGCGGATTCGGATAGATCATCCGCACGGCCCAGCCTTCGCCTTCGATCTTTCGATCCCCCACCGTGATGCTGCCCGGCTGCACCGAGATCGGCAGCTTCCCGGCGATTCGCGCCATGATCGTGTTGCTCTCCGATCCCCCAAACAGGATCAAATTATAGTCCTCGATCATCTCCTCATCCACCGCCTCATCCGGCACAACGCGCACGTGCCCATTGGCGCGCCACCACCAAAGCTGGGCCTTGATCCGCGCCAGATGCAGATTGAGCGCGGTCTGTTCCGCATCCCCGCTTGTTCCATAGACAAATACGAAGGGGGAGAAATACGCCGCCTTGATGGGGCCGTATTGCTCCGATGTCTTCTGAAAACGCCGCTTTTTCATCGGACCGGCCCGGAACCTCCCGTCCTTTCGGATGTGGAACGACAGCGGCAAGAACGATTGCGGATTGCCCCCCGCCGGCTCCAGTCGGAAATCTCCGATCCGGGATCCGTTCACTTCCACGGTGACCCGTTTTGCGTCTATGAGCGCGTCGGTCAGATGGAGGGTGAATCCGGCGATGTTGCCCGCGGTCACCCGGATCGTGTGGTCGTCTATGACTTCCGCCTCGATCCGCGCGTCCTCATACAGCCGTTTTAAGCCGTCCACCTGCACCCAGTACAGCCGGTCATTGACCCCCAGATCGGTGGTCACGAACACCACGCGCCTGGGAGCCGGATTCCGCGTGCGCTCCTTGAAAAATGCCATCATCTCCGGATAATCTACGCACGCCGTGCCCGGAAGGTCGCCCTCATCCCACCAATGCCCCTTCCCCGGCTTTTCGCGATAAGTGACCTCGTAGCCCAATCCCGTCAGCATCTCCACGGCCCGCCGCGCATGGGTGACCGGCACATCGTCGTCGTCGGAACCATGGAGCACAAAGGCCGGCACGTTCAGCGCATTTTCCATAAACGCCTCGGTGCGATCCTCCCGGATGACCCGCTCCCAGATGGATCGAAGGGCCGGAGGCGCATACATATAATCCTTGCGCAGGTACAAGGGTACATACAGCGGAAAGCTGTTCCATCCCGCGCTCGGCGCCATCGCGGCAAACCGGTCCGCGTGGTGCAAGCCCACGTGCCATACGCCGTGTCCGCCCATCGAGTGCCCGGTAAGGTAAATCCGATCCGGATCGATGCGGTACCGCTGCTCCATCTGCTCCAACACCTCCAGCGCATCCCGCCGTCCCCAGTCCTGCCAGTCGAACCCGAAGCGCCGCCGGTTCGTCGGAGCCACCACGAACGCCCAGTCCTTGGGTGCGTAGCATCCCACCTGGCCGTCCGAGGGCACGCTGGCCCCGTGCAGCGAGAGAATCAGCGCGTACGTCCGCTCCGGATCGAAAT
>MVCQ01000007.1 GCA_002059205.1 Candidatus Latescibacteria bacterium 4484_107 | reverse complement strand
CCCGTGCACACCGGGCACCCGTGTGTGTTGGGCTCCGCGCCGAAGGCGGTCGAACAGCCGCAGAAAATTTTACTTTGGGTGGAAAGCTGGGCGTGGACTTCAAGTCCTATGACGGTTTGGGTGTTCATGATAACTCCAGGTGCTAAGGACAGATATCGGAAACGATCCCACGAGTTAACTCGCAGGCTGCAACTCAATAAATCACCTTATTCAACGGATACTCGATAATGCCCTCGGCCCCGGCCTTCCGCAGCCTCGGAATCAAATCCCGCACGGTTTTCTCATCGATGACCACTTCCAGAGCCACCCAATTCGAATCCGTCTGGTTTGAAATCGTAGGCGTGTGGAGCGAAGAAAGGTGCGCTACGATCGCATCCAACTGCTTCTTCGGTGCGTTCATCTTCAGCCCCACCTTGGCCTCGGCTTCCAGCGCGCCCTTGAGCAATAGCGCGATATTTTCGATTTTTTCCCGCTTCCAGGGATCTTCCCACGCCGCTTTGTTGGCGATCAGGCGCGTGGTGGATTCCAGCACGGTATCCACAATGCGCAACTTGTTGGCCCGAAGCGAGGTCCCCGTTTCGGTCAATTCCACGATGGCGTCGGCCAGCCGGGGCGGCTTCACCTCCGTCGCGCCCCATGAGAATTCCACGTCCGCCTCGATGCCGCGTTCTTTCAGAAATCGCTGAGTATAGCGCAGGAGTTCCGTGGCGATGCGTTTTCCCTTCAAATCTTCGATGGCGTGAATGTCCGAGTCCTCCGGCACGGCCACGACCCAACGGATCGGGCGGAATCCCTCCTTGGCGTACATAAATTCCCCGACCTCCACGACGTCGGCCCCGTTCTCCAGAATCCAGTCCTTGCCGGTCAAACCCACGTCCAGCACGCCGTCCTCCACGTAATGGGCGATCTCCTGCGCACGAATCAGCAAGCCCTCCAATTCCGGGTCATCTATGTAAGGCACATAAGAGCGCTCCCCGACGGATATGCGGTATCCGGCCTTCCCGAATAGCCGGAACGTAGATTCCTGCAAACTTCCTTTCGGAAGACCTAATTTGAGCTTCTTCATTTCAATTATCCCAATAGTTTTTCACCGCAAAGACGCGAAGGACGCAAAGAACTCCAAGGTCGTTTTTCTTTCTTCGCGCTCTTTGCGCCTTTGCGGTGAAATTTCGTGAATTCGGTTTTACTTCGCTAATTTTCCAATCCCCTTCTCGATCCGATCCAGCGCCTTCCGGATGTTCTCCATCGAGGTCGCGTAGGACAACCGAATGTGCGCATCCATCCCGAAAGCCGAGCCGGGCACACACGCCACGTGCATTTCCTCCAACAGAAAGGTGCATAGATCCACCGATCCGGCGATCCGGCGATCCCCGTAGCTCGAACCATAGAGCACGGAAACGTTCGGGAACACGTAGAAGGCGCCGGCGGGCGTCGGACACGATACGCCCTCGATCCGGTTCAGCCGCTCCACGATCACACTTCTGCGTTCTTCGAACGCCTTTACCATCTCTGCCGTGCTTTCCTGAGGACCGGTCAACGCCGCCAACGCAGCCGCCTGAGCGATTGAGCAGGGATTGGAGGTCTGCTGGCTCTGAATTTTCCCCACAGCCGCCATGATTTCCTTCGGTCCCGCTGCATAGCCGATGCGCCATCCCGTCATCGCGTACGCCTTGGACACGCCGTTGACCGTGATCGTGCGCGCCATCATCCCGTCTTTGATTCCGGCGATGGCGTAGTGGATCGCCCCATCGTAGCGGATCTTCTCGTAGATCTCGTCGGAGAGCACCGTGATGCCGGCATCCAAAATTACATCCGCGAGGGCCAGCAGTTCCTCTTTTCCGTACACTTCGCCGCTGGGATTGGATGGGCTGTTCAGGATGAACAATTTGGTTTTCGGGGTAATCGCCTTCTGCAGCTCCTCCGCCGTAATTTTGAGACGGCCGGAGGCAGGCTGTATGATCACGGGCTGCGCGCCGAGCAGTTTGACCTGTTCCGGGTAGCTTACCCAATAGGGCGCGGGGACGATCACTTCGTCTTCCTCGCCTAAGAGTGCCTGCATCGTCTCAAAGAGGACGTGCTTTCCCCCACAGCCGACGACAATCTGAGCAGGCTCGTACGTTAATCCATTGTCTTGCTGAAATTTATCTCGGATCGCCCTTCTCAATTCCGGCGTGCCGACGGCTGGTGTGTATTTGGTCGCTCCGTCCCGGATGGCCCGGATGGCCGCGTCTTTGATGTGCTCGGGCGTGTCGAAATCCGGTTCACCCGCACTTAGTGCTATTACGTCTATCCCACGCGCTTTCATCGCCTTGGCCTGGGTCGAAATGGCCAAGGTCGCCGACGGCGCCACACGCTGGACGTTTTTGGAAAGAGGTGTAGTCATTTTTTTCCTCCTGCAAGATTCTCAGCGCAAAACCGCAAAGAACGCAAAGAGTGGTGAGTGGTGAGTGGTCGACACGTTGCTCGTTTCATGTGGTCGTTTTACCGCGTCACCCGGATCGAGACGTTTGATGCGGGAACGGGCCGACCCTCTTCATCGTAGATCCAGACCACCACGGTATAAATCCCTTCCTCGCCTTTGAAGAAAGGAATCGGAGATCGGAAGGTTCGTCCTTGGATTATAATATCCGCCTTCGTCCCATCTTCGTAGTTCCTGTCGCCGTCCAAGTTTGGAAGCAGGTCGTAGCGCTCCTCAGGCAGGGTATAGCCATCCGTTTTGTTCAGCGCTTTCACGGACATCGGCGTGGGCAGCGGTTCATATAACACCGTGATGGAACGCAGTTTATGTCCGGTATCGAGCACAGAACCGGACACTTCGACGCGATCCTTGAGCTTGGCCTTTCTCGGAGGCGAAGGATCGAACCGGACGTACCGGCTCAGAAATTCCTGCGCCATAACCACCCTGTGCGGATCGAATGCCAAGCCGATCCCGACGTGCGTATGGTGCGGATTCAAAATGGTTTGGCGATGCCCGTCGTCCGGGGGCTGTTCGGCGAGCATTTTTTTATGATTCTTCAGGAGGGTCTCCCGGACGTTGATGTGCGCCGTCGGATCGGAGGAGGAGAATTTCGAGAAACTGATGTTCTCCGCAAGGAAATCGTCTCCACCCATCTGAGCATAGCGATAGTACGGCTTGGCTCCGCTCCGATCCCAGTGCGACACATATCCCGCCGACAGCATTTCCCGGCAATGCCGATCGCCCGCCATAGCGGCCAATTCATCGTAGGCCACAGGGGAAAGGCCATGCTGCGCCCGATCCCGATTGATCTGCTTCACCATCTCCCTTTTCAAGGATTGGACGAACGGATCTATGCCGGCGGGTTTCTGAAGAACCGGGGCACACCCCACTGTCAAGGCAATCCAGAGAACGATCCATCGGCTATTTGGGATCCATTTTTTCATATCCTTTGTCAGACCAATTGGTTCCCCAGCAGTTCAAGGAGTAACACCACTACGAAGACAAAAGGGGCGGGCTATGGGCGCTGATCTGCTCCGCCTCATAGGTCTGCGTGGGCCTCAAATTCCTCCAAGTCTCCAGCACGCAGTGCCAGCCGTAGCAGTTTTTGCAATCCCTCCTGATCCGCCTTCACCCTGATTTGTTCCGAAAGCCTTGGCATAATTCTCCCAAATCGCTCTTCCAATGCCTCTAACACCATTTGCTGCATCCCCTGCTGCATCCCTTTTTCCATCGCAAACCGCTCCCAATTCGTCACGTACGGCATCGTTTTCTCCTCCTCTCTGTGCAACTCCTCATACACCAATCGCTCCTGCTCCGGACTCAACCGGACGATCCCATCCACAAAACGCAATAGGCCGATTACTTCATCCCGGCTGGTTCCACGTTTCAGCAACTCCCGCATCAACCGAAGTTTGAACCGAACCCGCCGCTCCTCATCGTCCTTGATCTCCACACTCTTCTTTGCCGCCAGGACCACCAGCGCAAAGGGATTGTCGCTTTCCCCCAACTCGCCATCCGCATACTCCAATACCTTGTAGGCCCGATACCGATACTCCAGACTACACCCGTAAAAATCCCACGTAAACCGATCCGGCTTGTACGATCGCCGCGCATCCGAAAACACCGCCAAACTCACGATGTCCTTTGCGAACTTGTCGAGAAGCCGATAGAAGATCGTGAACATCCGCCTTGGAAAGTCCTTATCCCAATAACCCTGCACCTCCACGTGTACCAGCACCCAGCGCTCTCCGCCCGCTTTCAGGAACACCTTGATCAGGCGATCCACGTACCGGGCGCTCTCCGCGGACTCCGGAACGATCTGGTGGAATTCCTTGTCCAGAAACTCGTAGCCCTTATCCCAGTTCACGTCCTGAGCCAGATCGGGCGCAAAGAAGTGCAGAAACTGAGGGAAGAGGCTCTCAATCACGTCCTTCCAGAGTTCGTCCTGGATACCCATACGATCTCCTCTTGCCGGCGATTGCTCCACTACTCACCGAAGTTTCCCGACCTGCTCGCGAAATACTTCATATCCCGCCTGATCGAACAGGACAAAGACCACCCGCTCGATGCACGAAGGCTTGGCGAGGTGATCCACTGCGGCAGAGATCATCACACGCGCGCACGTCTCGACAGAGAAACCACCGACGCCCGTGCCGATGGCCGGGAACGCCACGGATCGGATGCCCTTTTCCTCCGCGCGATTCAAGCTGTTTCTCGTGGCCAGTTCCACCTTATCCGCATCCGTGCGCAGATCCTGTCCCATTCCGGCCGCGTGGATGACGTACCGGGCGTTCAGGCGTCCACCGGAGGTCACCACCGCTTCTCCCACCGGAATCGGTCCCTGGGCCACCGCCTCCCGCTCGATCTGCGGACCTCCGGCTCGCTTGATGGCTCCGGCGACGCCCGATCCCATCCACAGATGATTGTTCGCCGCATTGACGATGGCTTCCACATCCTGTTCCGTGATGTCACCCCAGAGGACTTCAAGCGTTGCGTTTCCTATGCGTACTTGGGGCATTTTTGCCCTCCGGCCAAACTTTTCAGGCATAATAGAGATCAAAATGAAAAATACTTCTCCACGCATCCCTTTTCACGAGGGCAATCACGGAGGGATCGCCCCTACCTATCTCTGTCACTGACTATCGGCCTTCGCCTCCACCATGTCCACCTTTTTCTTGAGCGCCTCCATCTCCTGTTTGAAACGCTTCTCTTTTGGATAGAATCGAACCAATCGTTCAATCGCAGCCAATGCCCCGGCATAATCCTCCTGTTTTTCCAACAGCGCGGCCATCGGATAGTAAGGCTTCGGGGACGCCGGATCGAGCTGGGCCACCTTTCGATACAAGCGGATCGCCTCATCCGGGGCGCCCAGCGCATTCGCATAATAGGCAAACGACATCAGGTTTTCCGGGTTTTGCTCTGCCTCCAGGGCCACCGCTTTCCTCAGATAGTTAAGGCCCTCCTCATTGCGGCCCGCCTTATGCGCCATCTGTACGATGGTGTAATAGCCCTGCCAGCTTAGTTTCATCTTTTCCTCGCAGCGTTTCATCGTCTCAAACGCCAGGTCCATCTTCCCCTGCTGCTGATACGCCAGCCCCAACTGGAAAAAGGGCGCCCGATAGTTGATCAACAACTTGCTCGTGTTCTTGTCCTTGTATACCTTCGGGTCCTTGATGCCCCGGTATTGATATACCTCGAACAGGTTATGACGCGTCCTTTCCAGGTCAAGCTGGTTTTCCCCCTCCGTCTGCACGAGGCGATACACCATGCCCTCCATCCGCAGATAATCCTTCAGTCCGATTTTGTTCTCCCGAGACACGGTCACCGCAAAGTAGATCGGCTGGTTCCACTGGTTTTGCTGGATGATCCGGATCACCATCAGATCCTGCGTCCGAAAATACCGGATCGTCCGCACCGTATCGCCCTGCCTCGCCTGATACGTTCCGCATCCGGCCAGTTTCCACGTAATCCCCGCCGCGGTCATCTCCTCCGAAGGCCAGGGGAGCCCCCCGCCTAACTTCTCGTCAATGAAGCGGTCGGTCATGTGAATCGGAAGCTTCGGCTCGTAGTCCCGCAACTGTTTGATATACCACTTCGTATTCAGCAAACTCAGATTCACCACCCGCACGTCCTTCCGAATTCCCTTCACTTCCTGAAGAAACCACAGCGGGAAGGTGTCGTTGTCCCCGTTCGTGAAGAGGATCGCATTGGGCTCGCACGACATCAGCATATTGTACCCATAGTCGTGCGCGATAAAATTATCTGTCCGGTCGTGCGAGTGGTAGTTCGCCGCGAGAAGATAGGCCGGCATGATCAGGAGCGCCACCGAACCGGCCAGCACCGCCCACGACGTCCTCTCGTTTTCCGTGTATTCCGCACGTTCTCTGATTTTCTCCTTCAGGAGATCCAAAAGGCCCGTCGCGCCGATTCCGATCCAGAGCGCAAACGTCCAGAAGGCGCCCACGAACACGTAATCCCGCTCCCTCGGCTGCGGATCCGGCATATTCAGATAGACCACGAGCCCAAATCCCATAATCACAAAAAGCATTAGAAAGGCCAAAAGCCGCTTCGGATCCTTCCGCCATTGCAGGATCATCCCTCCGAATCCCAATGCCAGAGGAATGAGCGGAATCTTCACCAGCAACGGTGTATTTCCCGTGGCCGCGCGAAAGGTCGCGATCCAACTCACCAAAGTCAGTGGGAACTGCTGGAAGAAATACTTTAGGTACATATTCCAGACCTGATATCCCCAGAAATCCGCCCTCCGATCCAGCATGCTCAATAAGGTGCTTTCCTCTCCGTACTGTTTCCTTTGGAGAAAATACTTAAAACTCTCCCATGTCGCCGGATCGTTCTCGTTGATCGTCGGGTCCAGTCCCGCGCGGACCATCAACACATAATACGTCGAATATCCCAATAGAAACAGAACCGGAACAGCCAACCACAATCGCCCGTTTTTCAGTGGATTCGTATCCGTGAAGACTATCAGCATCAAAATCGTCGGAATCGTTAACCAGCACAACAAATGCACACCGCCGCCCAATCCGAACAAATACACCACGAACAGCAGAAGCCGGTTGCCTTTGGGCAGTTGATGCTTTTCCATCCACAGCAAAGCCAGCCAGATCCCCAACGAGGTAAGCAGCATGGAAGGCGCATAGACCTCTGCCTCCACCGCATTGAACCAGAAGGTGTGCGAGAACGCCAGGCTCAACGCCGCTACCGCTCCTCCCACATACGTGGTCACGCGATCCGAAACCGTGTCTAATTTCCCCTTCCACAGTTTGATCAACCGCACCGTAATCAGATACGTCAACAGTACGGTCAACGCGCTTGAGAGCACCGAGATCAGATTGACCCGCCGGGCGACCTCCTCCCAGATCGGCAGGAAGGTGAACAGACGCCCCAGCAATATGAAGAGCGGCGCGCCCGGTGGATGCGGTACGCCTAACGTATAGGAAGTCGCGATGAACTCCCCGCAATCCCAGAACGACGTCGTCGGGGCCATCGTTTTCAGATAGACGCCGAACGCGATGATAAATACCAGTCCGGCCGCGATTCGATTGGTCTTGTGATCATCGCTCATGGCGATTTTCTCCTCCCCGTTCGATTGAATGTCGTCGTAAGCGGAAACGCGGAGCGCGGAGAGAAACCTGTGAAAAACTAAAACGTAAAACGTGACGGGTGGAGCCGCCACATTGTAAACAGTATAGCGAAAAAAAGGCGTAATGTCAACAAAAAAACGATGTTTTTCTTTGCCGCCTCCCCATACTGGCCTTTCCTTGGGTTTTCCCAGCGCCCTTCGCGTCTCCGCGGTGCGCCCATGCCTTACTCACGTCGTTGTTCGGCCAGATAGTGCTCGGCCATCATCGCCGCCTGCGCGCCATGTCCCACGGCCACCGCGATCTGCTGGGCGAAGGGCTCCTGCACATCGCCGGCCGCGAAAATACCCGGAACCAACGTCTCGGTATCCCGGTTGGTTACGAGGGTTCCCTTTTCGTCTAATTTCAGAATCCCCTTCACGAAGCCGGTGTTCGGCTCGGTGCCGACGAAGATAAATACGCCGTCCACCGGCAAGGTGGATTGTTCGCGTGTCTTGACGTTTCGGACCCGAACCCCGGAGACCATCTGTTCTCCCACGATTTCCTCGACTACGGAATTCCATACGAACTCGATCTTTTCATTGCTCAGCGCGCGGTCCCGCGTCACCCCGGAGGCCCGGAGCTCATCCCGCCGGTGGATAAGATAGACTTTCCGGGCGAACTTGGTGAGAAAGATCCCCTCCTTCACCGCCGAATCGCCGCCTCCCACCATCGCCAGAACAGCGTCCCGATAGAGCGGCCCGTCGCACGTAGCGCAGTACGACACGCCCCGGCCCCGAAACGCATCTTCGCCCGGAACGCCTAACTTACGCGGACTGCTTCCGGAGGCGATGATCAACGCCCCGGCGACAAGCTCCTCGTCCCCCACGGATACTATGCGATCCCGTCCCCGCACCGAGATGGCCTGCGCCTGGGCTATACGAACTTCCAGGCCGAACCGGACCGCCTGCTGTTCGAAGCGCTGCATCAATTCCGGTCCGGCGATTCCTTCCGGGAACCCCGGATAATTTTCGACCATGTCCGTCGTGGCGGCCTGTCCGCCGGGCATCAATTGTTCCACCAAAAGGGTGCGCAATCCCGCCCGACTCGTGTATAATCCGGCCGTCAGACCCGCCGGTCCGCCGCCGATGACGATGACATCGTATGGTGCTTGCATGGGTGGTTCTCCTTGAAATACAGTGCCACCACGGAGCCGCCGGGACGCGAGGAAAATGGTCTTCCTCGGAGTCTTTGCGCCTTCGTGGCGAACTGTTGGTTTACCTGCTGGTTGCAATCGGGAAAGATCAGAGTTCCGGAATGCAGAATCTAAAGGCCCTTCCGGACCGTCTAAATATACTACATGTACCCCTCAAAAAGCAACCTGAATTTTTTTTGGATAAGCGACTTTTTTTTCTTGCCAAAGGGGGAGAAATTCATTATACTTCGCGGATTCTTCACAAGATAGAATTTATGCGGCGTTCCGCACCCGTTTGCATCGCGGAAAATCGTTTCCGTGCGCAATGGGCAGAGGCGCTCAGGGTATTGTTTCAACCACTTAGTCGATGAGAAGAGAACAAAAAACGATGGACAAAATTCGATGGGGAGTTTTGGGATGCGCGTATATCGCGCGGCATGTTTTTCTTCCGGCGCTGCAAAAAACCGAAGGGAGCGTTCTTACTGCGGTGGCCAGTCGGGATCGGGCCAGGGCGGAGGAGATGGCTCGCGCCTTCGGAGCCGAACGATTCTACGGGAGCTACGAAGACCTTTTGGACGCCGGCGATGTGGATGCGGTGTACATTCCGCTTCCGAATCATCTGCACCGGGAATACACGGTCAAGGCGGCGCAGCGCGGTATTCACGTATTGTGTGAGAAGCCGCTGGCGATGAACGAAGCCGAGGCGACCGAGATGGCGGCGGTCTGCCGGGAGCGGGGAGTCAGGCTGATGACCTGTTTCCCCTGGCGTCTGGATCCCATGCACCGGCGGGCGCAGGAGATTGTGCGGTCCGGCGAGATCGGGCCCATCCGCTATATGCGGGCCGGGCTTTCGTTTTGCTGGTCATCCGAGGACAACATCCGTCTGCGGCCGGAGACGGGTGGCGGGGCGCTCATGGATCTGGGCATCTATTCCGTGGATATGTTCCGGTGGTTTATCGGGGAAGAACCGGTGGAGGTGTCCGGGACCGCCGT
Organism: Candidatus Latescibacteria bacterium 4484_107; assembly: GCA_002059205.1. GTDB lineage: Bacteria > Latescibacterota > 4484-107 > 4484-107 > 4484-107 > 4484-107. The sequence goes on along the minus strand of MVCQ01000007.1, from coordinate 4,633 downwards.
CACTCCGAGGCTGCCTGTGGACGTGGATGAAACCTTCAACGGCGAGCTGCGTTTTTCCGGGGACGCCCTGGGCGTGTTCGTCGGCAGTTTCGGAATGCGTTGGGGAGGGTACGAGATCTTCGGAGAGCGGGGGCAGATTCAGACGCAAGTGTACGATCCGTGGCACCGATCAAAGGCGGCATCCCTATTAGTAAAAGCGGAAGGCTCGCAAAGAGCGGAGGCGTTCGGGGCGCACGATCTTTTCGGGAAGGCAATAGCGTACTTTACGCGGTGTGTGGTTACAGGGGACGAACCGGAGTCCGATGGAGAGGACGGTCGGAGGGAGATGCGCGTGGTGGATGCGCTCGTGGAATCGGCGCGGACGGGGAAGCGGGTAAGAGTATGATTGCGGATTGCAGATTGCAGATTTCGGATTGGACATTTTTCGGTGAAGCTTCAAAATGATAGGGGGGAAGAGATGGTTATCCAAGAGATTCGTACCATCGTGACCTGTCCGGGGCGCAATTACGTTCTGGTGAAAGTGGTGACCGACGAGGGGCTGTACGGGGTGGGCGAGGGCACGCTAAACGGAAGTGAACTGGCTGTGGCCGCGGCGATCGAGCAGGCATCGGGATTGCTCATCGGGCGCGACCCGGCGCAGATCGAGGACATCTGGCAGTTGATGTATCACTGGACTTACTGGCGGGGAGGGCCGGTGTTTGCGGCGGCCATCGGTGCGATAGACATCGCGCTCTGGGACATCAAGGCGAAGCAGGCGGGGATGCCGCTCTACCAACTTTTCGGCGGCAAAGTGCGAGAGGGCGTGCTCTGCTACGAGCATGCGGATGGGGGAGATCCGGTGGAGGTGGAGGACAGCGTGCGGAGCTATCTGGAGAAGGGATTTAAGGTGGTCCGCGCGCAGATGGGACCTTACGGAGGCCCCGGCATGGTGCGCCACGAGCCGCCAATGCGCGAGGGCATTCCCGGAACCTCGTTTTTTGATCCCGCGCCTTATCTGACGAGCACGCCGAAGCTGTTCGGGCATCTGCGGAGCAAGCTTGGAGATTTGGTAGAGCTGTGCCACGATGTCCACGAGCAGTTGACCCCCACGGAGGCGGCATGGCTCGCGAAGGCGTTGGAGCCGTTTCGGCTGTTTTTCTTAGAGGATCCGCTGAGGCCGGAGTATAAGGAGAGCTTTCGGAGGGTACGGGAGGCTTCGACCACGAAGCTTGCGATGGGGGAATTGTTCACGAGCCGGTGGGACTGTCTGCCGCTTTTTCAGAATCAATGGATAGATTATATCCGTTTTGCGCCCATGCACGTGGGAGGGATCACAGAGGCGCGCAAAATCTGTGCCATGGCGGAGCCGTTCGAGGTGAAAACCGCACATCACGGAGCCGGAGACCTCGGCCCCATCGCTCAGGCCGCGTCCGTGCATCTCGATATGACGATCCCGAATTTCGGCGTCCTGGAGTGGGTAGATTTTCCCTCCGCCGCGTACGAGGTGATGCCGGGGGCCTGCGTGTGCCGCGATGGGTATGCGCATCCCCATGAGAGGCCCGGAATCGGGGTAGATATCGACGAAGCGCTTGCGAAGAAGTTCCCGTATCAGCGGGCGTTTATGCCGATTGTTCGGAAAACGGACGGAAGCATGCACGTGTATTGAGTCGCACGCGGGAAACAGGTTCCTTCCCGCAAATTCGGAATCCGCGGGGGGCCGTTCCCATCGTGTCATTATCAAGGTGAAAAAGGGAAGGGGGAGTCCCCTTCTTGAGCATTGTTCCGGTTCGAGGAGTCCCCTCCGTCGGGCCTTTTCCGGATTCTGTTTGGAAAGCCCGGAAATCCTTTACGGATGAGGCTTTTCTCAAAACAACGACGCTGGACAGGGAGACTGCCCCTTTTTACAAAACAAGGGGCGACCCACCGGATCGCCCCTGATTCAATCGCTTCTATTATCCCACCTTATATTGCTCCCGCACCCTCTGGGGATCCATTCCCTCCCGCATCTTCGCGCGGGCTACGTTCTCCCGCTCCACGATTTTTTCCGCCTCGATCAGCACCTCCTCCACCATATCCTTCGGGACCACGATCACGCCGTCGCAGTCTCCGAAGATCCAGTCTCCGGGGTTGACCTGCACGTAGATCGTCAAACTCCCCTCCATAAACACCGGCACATTTACGTCGGTGTATGTCTCCCGATACCCCTGCTCCAACGGACTGGTGAACTTGCAGAAGACGCCCCAGTCCGGAATCTGCAACTGATTCTTCGTGTCCCGGATGCCCCCGTCGATGACCACGCCCCGTGCCCCCTTCGCGGCTACGCTGTTTGACGTAATATCCCCCATGTGCCCGCTCATCTGCTCTTTTCCCGGATCCACCACCACGATGCATCCCGGATACACCGCACCTTCTAAATTGGCGGATTTGGGCTGTCCCTCCCATCTCGGGCGCGTGGTATGCAGAAACGTCACCGCCGGGCCCGCGATCACCGTATCCATCCGCAGGGGCTTGATGCTCTTGTGCAGCCATTGATCGTGCAGGCCGCTCCGATCCAGGATGTCCATGATCGGTCCGCCATACAGCTTGCGATACCGCTCGATCATCTCTTCGAGAGGAATCTTGGTCTTCGCCATGCCCTTCTCCTTTTCACCGCGATACGGGGACGAACTTGTGGGCCCCGCGTTTCTGAGGCAATCCGCCACAAAGACAAAAAGACACCAAGTGCACGAAATCATAGACGTCATCGTAATTATGATTTCGTGCACTAAGCAAACCCAATCAACCCGTGCAGGTTTCTCTTCGTGTCCTAATGACTTCGCGGCTGCATCCTTATGATTTCAGTGTCGCCATCACGCGCTCTGTGATGCTTTTGACCAATTGCTCATCCGTGCCTGGAAGGACCGCTTGCGCTGTCGGAGTCGTCTCCGTCGATTGATCCCCTCCGCTCGCCCGATTCGGACAATTCTCGGTGCACAGCCTGCACACCATCGGATTCCTGCCCTTGACGCCAAGCTGCTCCCGCACTTCCATCAACCGCTGCACGTTCTCATCCGACAACACGTTTACTTTCCCCAACTGCCGGGCCACCAAGGTGATTTGGGCGAAGTGCTCCAGCGTCTCCATTTTATGATAGGCATTGACCACGTCGGGTCCTATGGTCAGCGCGCCGTGATTTTCCAAGAGGAACGCATCGTAATCCTGGATGTATTTGCGGATGGAATTCGGGATCTCCTCGGTGGAAGGCGTGCCGTATTCGGCGATGGGGATCTCTCCCAATGTGATCACCACCTCCGGCAGCACGCACTGAGCCAGCGGGATGCCCGCCACCGCAAAGCCCGTGGCCGTCACCGGATGGGCGTGCACCACGGCGTTTATGTCCTCGCGCTCCCGATAGACCATGATGTGCATTTTGACCTCGGAGGACGGGCGCAATTCTCCCGATACTTTGTTGCCCTCCATATCGCAGAGAATCAACTGCTCCTCCGTCAGGAAGCCCTTGCTCATTCCCGTGGGCGTGGTCAGCACCCGGTCTTCCGAGATGCGCACGCTCACGTTCCCGTCGTTGGAGGCCACGTATCCCCGCGCGTAGATCCGTTTGCAGACTCCGATAATGTCCCGCCTGAGCTGATAGATTGAATTCATCCGGCACTTCCTTTGGGTGATTGATGAATGGTGGGTAGAACGCTGCAATTCGGCGATCTCACGTTTTACTTTTTTCCGCGATGTCCACGTGATCTATAATCCCGACGATCAACGAGCGCACCGGCGCCCTTTTTACCCCAAGTATCAGCTTGGCCGCCTGGCCCTCCCGGAGTACCAGCACGGTCTCTCCTTCGCCCGCGCCGACGGTATCCACCGCAATAGTCGGCGTCCCCTTCGGTTGAAGATCCCATCCCAAAGGCTGGACGATCATAATTTTAGTGGCGTGATACGCCTCGTGCTTGACCGTCGAAACGATATTTCCGATTACTTTTGCAAGAATCATAGAAGCATGGCCCGAATTTCAAAGATAGCCCGAATTTCAAAGATTAGCCTGTAACGACATGGTTTTCAATAGCGTGATCGTTCTCCTCAAATTGGAGGTCTTTCTCAAGGTTAACCCCCTTAAGAACGTCTTCAGAATCGGTTAAGCTGTGCACATCTCAAAATTCCCCGGATTTCTCAATAGGGCTTCTTGCAAAAGTCATAAAGTAGTGGGAATTTTTTTGAGATAACACGGATACAGTGCAAACAATAGTTGCATAATCCCATAAATTTTAGCATGTTATAGCATTCGATGGTGGCTATCCTTCACCACACTTTCAGGGGGAACGCTATGGGATACCTATCCGCGACAAGGTCACGTATTCAAACGAGCTTATTTCCGTTCCTCGAAGAGGAACTTGGGCCGCAGGACGAACGAAAGCAGCAATTTGTCCGTATCCTGAAACCGACCCGGATCGAGCGTCAAAAGACCTTGCCTCTGAAAGAGATGTTAGAGGGTTTGTCCCTGCCGCGTGATCGGGGCACGAAGACCAACAGCAAGGGATATAAAGAGTCCTATAAGCTTCACATAGATGTGGCGGATGGACAAATTCCGATCTCGTGCACTTTGATGTCGGCCTCTTACAATGACAGTCTGGTGGCACTTCTTTTGGCCACACGGACGAACACT
>MVCQ01000123.1 GCA_002059205.1 Candidatus Latescibacteria bacterium 4484_107 | reverse complement strand
TCATAGCCCTCCCGTCCCATCAGCGCGTACGTGGCCTGCTTGCCCGCCTCCACACCAGGCTGATCCAGCGGATTGATGTTGTATAATCCACCCGAAAAGACCGTCTGCACTTCAAGCATATAGAGAAGCTGTCCGACGGTGAAGGGATTCACCTCCGGGAGCGTGATTGTGAGGTTGGGCCGCCCGGCCCGGGTCAGCGCGAACTCGGTAGCCATCCGCTCCGCCTGGATCAGCTCGCTCATAGAATGCCCGCCCAAATATCCCAGCGATCCGAGATCCTCGTAAGCGGGCGGGAATGTCAGCGCGCTCTGATAGCGATCCACCGCGAGAAAGGTAATCACCTTGTCGAAGGGACCTTCCACGTAAAGCTGAATCTGCGAATGCTGGTCCGTAGCCCCCAACGCCTTGATGGGTGTCGGCCCAGCGTGCACGATCGTTCCGTCCAGCGCGTGCTTTTTCCCCAGACTCTCGGCCCAGAGTTGCCGGTACCAGTCCGCGACGTCCTTGAGCGCGTGCACGTAAGGCATCATCACGGAAAGACGTTTGTCCTGATTCATGTCGAACAGATAATGCAGGCAGGCATCGACGTACGCCGGATTCTCCATCGGATCGCACTCCTGCATTCGGCGATCCATCGCCGCGGCGCCGTCCAAAAGTCCCTGAATGTCAATCCCGGAAAATGCCGCCGAAAGCAAGCCCACCGAGGTCAGCACCGTGAATCGTCCGCCGACGCCATCCGGCACCTCAAACGCAGGAAGGCCTTCGCGCTTCGCAATCGTTCGCAGATCCCCCTTCTCCGCATCCGTAGTTACGACCACGTGTTCCCGCCATCCGTCGCCCAGACGCTCCATCAACCATTCCCGTACCAGCAGAAACGTGCTCATCGTTTCCGCGGTGCTCCCGGATTTCGTGATCACGCTGAACAGCGTCCGCGCCGGATTCAGCGTCTCGAAAAGCCCCTTCAGTCGATCCGGGTCCACGTTATCCGGAAAAAACATCTTCGGCGCACCGTTTCGCTGCCTGCTCGTCAACTGATTGTGATAGGGATGCCTGAGCGCGGTATGGAGCGCAATGCTCCCGAGCGCCGATCCGCCGATGCCCACGCCCACGAAGGCATCGAAGCGATCCCGATGGGTCTCCACAAAGTCCAGGATTTTCCCCACGTCCTGATAGGGCAGCTCATAGAACGGCAACTCCCCGGAGACACGGCGGGTTCTCAATTCCGAATCAATCTGCGCACACCGGTCCGACAACGCGGACAACTCGTCATATGCAATTCCCTGCGTTCCCACCGCCTCGGCCATCGCATGATTGAAATCCAAACGGAGGCGCATATTTTTTTTCTGGGCCGAATTTACTCGACTATCGCTGCTCATCTCATTCCCCTCGCGCGATTTTTATTGGACATGGATCACACGGATAAACAAGGATAACATCCTGAAAAATAGGCCCGTGTCCTGTTCAGGTGTTCTATATTCTGGTACCCGCTTCACGTTTTACGTTTCCATAGGGACATTTGGGCTTGGGAATTCGAGATTCCCACGATCTCCTTCGTCCCAGTCTCCCTAAATTTCCACATTGAGCATACTCAACGTCTCTTTGGCCGCCATCTGCTCCGCGCTCTTTTTGTTCTTTCCGATACCGCTTCCAAAACGCTCGCCCTGAATCGTGACTTCCACAATAAAGGTTTTCTTGTGATCCGGCCCCTGCTCACTCTTTACCGAATACACCGGATGTCCCCTGCCCTCTCCCTGCGTCCATTCCAAAAGCGCGCTCTTGTAATTGAAAAATGCTTCGTCCGAGGCGAACTGCTCCACGCCGTCTAAAAGTTCGCCTTTGAGAAACCGGCGGACCGGCTTCAATCCTCCGTCGAGATACATCGCCCCCAGCAGCGCCTCGTAAGCATCTCCCAGAATCGAGGTACGCATCCTTCCGCCTGCCTCCGCCTCGGACTTGTTCAGCCGCAGATATTTCCCAAGTTGGAGTTCCATCGCCTTATAGGCCAGCACGCGCTTGCTGACCACGAGAGATCGGATCTGGGTAAGCGCTCCCTCACGCTTGTCCGGGAACGTCCGATACAGATGTTCGGTGACCAACAGGTCCAGCACCGAATCGCCCAAAAATTCCAGGCGTTCGTTCGACTCTGTCCCGTGTTCGCCCCGGGCGTATGTATAAGAACGATGTTTCAGGGCCAAAAGCAATAAGCGCATGTCCAGAAAGTGATGACCGATCCGAGCCTGCAAACGATCGAGATCGGCGGCGTCCTTCGACTTGCGAAAACGAAGCCACCTAAAAAAACGAAAAATGGGAAAGAAACATTTCACCGCAAATCCTATCAAAAGTCGATGAGCACTGAATAATGAGCGACGCCCCCCCACCCCCGCATTCAAGATTAAAGTAAAAAGTAAAAAGATAAGAGTAAAATCTACATCCACTTGCGCTCTTTTATCTTTTTTATTCGGGGAGGAGTGGTTGGGTATTGCTCATTGCTCATTGTTTTTTATTCCCGATATTTTCGGACCGCAAGCGCCGCATTATGCCCGCCGAAGCCAAAGGAGTTGCTCAACGCCACCTCGATGTTCATCGCGCGCGCCTTATTGGGCACGTAGTCCAGATCGCAATCCGGGTCGGGCACCTCCTGATTGATGGTGGGCGGCACGATCCCATGCGTGATCGCCAGCGCCGTCGCGATCAACTCCACCGCGCCGGAGGCTCCCAAAAGATGGCCGATCATGGATTTGATCGAGCTGACAGCCAGCCTGTACGCGTGCGCTCCGAATACGGCCTTGACCGCCTTGGTCTCCGGTTTGTCGTTGGCCACTGTCGAAGTGCCATGCGCGTTGATGTAATCCACTTCTTCGGGAGATAGCCCCGCATCCTTCAGCGCGATCCGCATCGCTCGGGCCGCGCCCTCGTGCTCCGGCGGAGGATTGGTAATGTGATAGGCATCGCTCGTAAACCCTACGCCGACGAGTTCCGCATAGATTTTAGCTCCCCGGGCCTTCGCGTGCTCCAGATTCTCCAAAATCACCGATCCCGCGCCCTCGCCCACGACGAATCCATCCCGCGCCCCGTCGAAGGGGCGGCTGGCTTTTTCGGGTTCGTCGTTCCGGGTGGAAAGCGTTCGGGCCGAGGTAAATCCCGCAATGCACATCGGCGTGATGGGGGCTTCCGCGCCGCCTGTGATCAACACGTCCGCGTCGCCGTACCGGATGGCCTTGAATGCGCTTCCAATGGCGTGCGTCCCGGAGGCACAGGCCGAGACCGTAGCGTAGTTCGGCCCCTTCGCGTTCAGTTTGATCGAAATCAGTCCGGCCGCGATGTCCGAGATCAGCATCGGGATAAAGAACGGACTGATGCGCTTGGGTCCCTTGCTGAGTAAGATCGAATGCTGGTTTTCAAACGTGGATATTCCGCCGATGCCGGAGCCGTAAATCACTCCGATCCGTTCGGCGTCGCACTGCGCCGAATCCAAGCGCGCATCCTCGGCCGCGGCAAGCGCGGAATAGACCGCATAGTGGCTGTATAGATCCATCCTTTTCAGCTCTTTGCGCTCTAAATATCGAGACGGATCGAAGCCGGGCAACTCCGCCGCGATCCGGGTGCGAAAGGGACTCGTATCAAAACGGGAGATTAAGCCCACACCGCTTTTCCCCTGACACAGCGCCTTCCAGAACGCATCTACATCCAGCCCAATCGGAGTCAATACTCCCATGCCGGTAATCACTACTCTGTTCGACATCCGTCTCTCCTTAAACTATTTTGGATTTTTTCACCGCAAAGCCGCAAAGGAGGCAAAGAAAGTAAATACGCCAAGCTTGATTTTGCGCGCTGCCGCGGCTTTGCGGTGAGGTCTCATTCCGCAATCGCTACGAATTTTTTTCTATGTACTCGATGGCCTTTCCCACGGAGACGATCTTCTCGGCCTCCTCATCGGGAATCTCCATATCGAATTCCTCCTCGAACGCCATCACGAGTTCCACCGTATCCAGCGAGTCCGCGCCGAGATCATCTACAAACGTGGCCTCCGGGGTAACCTGCTCGGCATTGACGCCCAACTGCTCGACTACCAGACCCTTCACGCGCTCTGCTACTGAAGCCATCTTCCGTCCTCCTTGTTATGGGTTGCTTTGATTGTCTAACTCTCCTACGAGCTTCGTGCTTCTGTTGTGCAAGTCCGACAGGGGCAAGGTTGAGGTTAAGAAAAGACAGGTTGAGGTCGAATACCCTCAGTTCTGCCTTTCTCAACCTTAACCTTAACCTGCCGTTAATACATCACCATACCTCCATCCACACAGATCACCTGACCTGTGATGTAGGAGGCCTCCGACGAGGACAAAAATGCCACGACATTCGCTATGTCCTCTGCGGTTCCCGCCCGTCCCAAGGGAATTTGCTTCAGGAAAGCCTCCCTGGCGGATTCGGGAAGTTTTTCCGTCATACTCGTCTTGAAATAACCCGGAGCAACGGCGTTGACCGTAATGCCCCGCGGCGCCAATTCACGCGCCGTCGTTTTGGTCAACCCGATCACCCCGGCCTTCGACGCGCTGTAGTTGGCCTGGCCCGCGTTTCCCATCAGGCCCACCACGGAGGCGATGTTGATGATCCTGCCGCTGCGCTGCTTCATCATCGTCCGGGCCACCGCCTTCGTGCAGTTGAACGTGCCCTTGAGGTTCACTGTAAGGACCGCGTCCCATTCCGCCTCTTTCATCCGGATCAGTAGATTGTCCCGTGTGATGCCCGCGTTGTTGACCAAAACGTCCACCGCGCCGAAGCGATCCAGCGCCTGCTTCGCCATAGAAGCCACGCTCTCCGGATCGCCCACGTTCACTTCAACCGCCATAGCCTGCACGCCGAGCGCTTCCACCTCCTCGAGGATCGCCTCCGCTCCGGTCAGGACCAGGTCGGCCAGGACCACGTGAGATCCTTCACGGGCCAGTCTCAGCGCGATGGCCCGGCCAAAGCCGCCGGTTCCCCCGGTGATAAGAGCTACTTTGCTTTTTAGGTCATACACATCTGCTCCTTGTTTTGGTGAATGGTGATTGGTGATTGGTCTCATTAACTGGCTTCACCCTTACGCGACTCGGGAGTACTGGAGATTTTCCGTTAAATGCGCGGGAGGGGTATGGACAATGCTAAGGAGTCCATCAACCGATAAGTCTTCATCAAGCAGCGGCCAGTGCATCCCGCACCCCGATGCCATAATTTGTATTATCTTAATCTTCTTCGACTTCCCGTTTATCTTCCGAATCCTCCATCTCCTTTTCGACAAGTCCTGAATACTTCTGCTTTGTTTCCGCATGGGAGAATTGTAGTGATTGCTGATGTGCTTGATTGGCTTCTGATAGCAATTCATAGGTCTGTCTGTTTGTACTTATGCCAATCAGAATTCTGATTTTTTCTGCATCTTCTAATGATCTATCCTGCATTATTCACAAATTCACCAAAAATCCTCTTATGCTCTTATGCAGCAAAGTCTTTTGAATTTTCGGTTTCAAAACGCTATTTTTCATGAAAAGCCTGAAG
>MVCQ01000122.1 GCA_002059205.1 Candidatus Latescibacteria bacterium 4484_107 | reverse complement strand
GGATGAACCCGCCTCCGGATTGAACGCGCACGAGACCGTCGTATTGGCGGAGTTGATCCTCAAGATTCGGGAGCAGGGCGTGACCGTGCTTCTGGTGGAACACGACATGGAACTGGTGATGGACATCTCCGATGCGGTGGCGGTGCTCAATTACGGCGAAAAAATTGCCGATGGGAAGCCGGAGGCGGTTCAGAACGACGAACGGGTGATCGCGGCGTATCTCGGGGAGGCGTGAGGGACAAGAAATTGCTTGGATTTCAAAGATTTCAAAGAGTTCAAAGATTGCCTGAAGTAAGGTGGATGGGGCTAATTTTTGAAATCTTGGCAATTTTTGAAATTTTGGCAATGGGGAGGAAGGGAAGAGAGGGGAAATGCTCAGACTGAGAAATGTACATGCGTATTACGACCAAGTGCAAGCTCTAAAAGGGGTGTCGCTGCACGTTTTGACCGGAGAGATCGTGTGTCTGATTGGCGCCAATGGCGCGGGTAAGACGACGATTCTCCGCTCGATTTCGGGGCTTATGGAACACACGGAGGGCGCGGTCCAGTTCGACGACCGTGAGATGCTCGGTTTGTCTCCGGATCAGATTGTGCGACTCGGGATCTCGCACGTGCCGGAGGGGCGTCAACTTTTCGGACCGCTTACGGTGATGGACAATCTGCGTCTCGGCGCGTACCTGCGCTATCGGAAGGTGCGCAGGCGGATGTCGGAGGAGATGCGTCCGATCCTGGAACTGTTCCCGGTGCTGAAAGAGCGGACGGCGCAGCTTGCGGGCACGTTGAGCGGCGGTGAGCAGCAGATGCTGGCGATCGGGCGGGCGATGATGGCCAGTCCCAGGTTGCTGCTGTTGGACGAACCGTCTCTCGGGCTTGCTCCCATCGTCACCTCCGATATTTTCACGGCCATAGAGGGCCTGAGACGCCAGGGGATGACAATTTTGTTGGTGGAGCAGAATGCCCGGCTGGCGTTGAAGGTGGCGGATCGGGGCTATGTGCTGGAGACCGGGAAGGTGATTCTCGAGGGAAGCTCGGAGGAGTTGTTGGGCAACCGGGAGGTGCAGCGGGCGTATCTCGGCAAGGGGAAAAAGGGATTTCTGGAATAGCGTGTCGAACGGATAAATGGGACGCGGATCAACGCGGACGAACACGGATACAAGAAAAAAACGTGTGCATCTCTGTTGATCCGTATCCGATGAGGAAGCGGCGATGATTGAAAAAATCGAGCATTTGAAACGGGAGCAAAATGCGATCATATTGGCTCATAACTATCAGCTCCCGGAGGTGCAGGATGTGGCGGATTACACGGGCGATTCGCTCGGATTGTCCATTCAGGCCTCCGGGACGGACGCGGAGGTGATCGTCTTTTGCGGCGTGCACTTTATGGCGGAGACAGCCGCGCTGATCTGTCCGGACAAGCTGGTCCTGGAGCCGCATCGCAATGCGGGATGTCTGATGGCGGACATGATCACCGTGCGCCAGCTTCGGGAGTGGAAACGGCGGCATCCGGATGCGGCGGTGGTCTGCTACGTGAACTCCACTGTAGAGATCAAGGCGGAAAGCGACCTGTGCTGCACTTCGGCCAATTCGGTGAAGGTGGTGCAATCCATCCCCGAAGATCGTCCGATTCTTTTTATTCCGGATAAGAGTCTCGGGGATTGGACGGCCAAACAGAGCGGGCGGGAGCTTATGCTCTGGGAGGGCTATTGCCCCACGCATCACCGGATTCTATCGGAGGATATTTACAAGGCGAAGGCGGCGCATCCCGATGCGGTGGTGATGGTGCATCCGGAGTGCACGGCGGACGTGATTGCGCTGGCCGACGAGGTATTCAGCACCGGAGGCATGGGCCGATATGCGGCGGAGAGCGCGGCCCGGGAGATGATCGTGGGCACGGAAATCGGGATGCTTCATCGGCTGAGGAAGGATAATCCGGGCAAGACCTTTTATCCCGCGTCCCCCTTGGCCGATTGCGTGAATATGAAACTGAACACGCTGGAGAAGATCCTCTGGTCGCTGGAGGATCGGGTCTATGAGGTCCGGATCCCGGAGGAGCTTGCGGAGCGGGCGAGGCGACCGATAGAGCGGATGTTGGCGTTGTGAATAGCAATTAGCTATCAGCGGTCAGACACCCCACCTCACCACCCCAAGGCGGGTGGGGGCTGACTGCTGACTGCTGATAGCTGAGTTGAGGTTATTATGATAAAGGCCATCGGACTGTTTTCCGGCGGATTGGACAGCATTTTGGCGGTCCGGATGATCCGCGACCAGGGCATCGAGGTAGACGCGCTCCACGTCTATACGACGTTCGAGAGCCCTTCGAGTGCGGACGAGGCCGGAAGGAAGGAATCAGAAAGGAACCCGACGAACCCGGATAAAGCGAACGAAAAAATCCGTGAGCATCCGTGTGCATCCGTGTCCAATATGGCCGCGAAATTGTGGATCGGCCTGACCACGATGGACGTGTCGGAGGATTTTCTGGAGATGATCCGCCATCCCCGGTTCGGGTATGGTTCCGGAATCAACCCGTGTCTGGATTGCCGGATCACCATGCTGCGCAAGGCGAAAGCACGCATGGAGACCCTCGGCGCGCAATTCGTCTTCACCGGAGAGGTTTTGGGCCAGCGTCCGATGACCCAGCGCCGGGATACCTTGCGCAAAGTGGAGCGGGAGAGCGGGCTGGAGGGGCTCTTGCTGCGGCCGCTTTCCGCTAAGCTGTTATCGCCCACCGTACCGGAGCAGGAAGGCTGGGTGGATCGAGCGCGTCTTTTGGATCTGTCCGGCCGATCTCGCAAGCCTCAGATCGAGTTGGCCCGACAGTGGGGGATCACGGACTATCCGCAGCCGGCCGGGGGATGCTTCCTCACGGACAAAACGCTCGCCCGACGGATAAAAGATGTGCTTTCGCATACGGGCAGCCTCTCGAAGGAGGATCTGATCCTCTCGAAAGTGGGCCGGCATTTTCGGCTTTCCGACTCTGTGAAGGTGATCGTGGGACGCTGGGAAGCCGAGAACGATTTTTTGGAGCGGTATGCGGAAGGCCGATGGATGTTCCAAGTCGTGGGCGCTCCCGGACCGATTGCGCTTGCGGAGGGAACCTTGTCTTCGGAGACGATTCGGAAGGTTGCGGCGTTGGTGGCCCGGTACAGCGATGCGAAAAGAGAAGCGTCCGTGGAGGTGCGCTATACGTATGAAGAACGGGAGCGCATGGTTGAGGTATCCCCAGCGGACGACGCGAGGATAGCCCCGTGGCGGATCTGATGACAGCAAAGAATCCTTTGAAGACGCGTGTCGGCATCGCACGAGGCGAGGAGGCTTACGAAACCACGGCCCGGTTGCTGGATCGGCGGAACTTTCGGGTGACCGGGAAGGTCGTCCTGCTTAAGCCCAATTTGACAACTCTGTCTTCGGCGGAGAGTGGGATCACCACCGACGTGGGCGTGTGCCGGGCGATTTTGGAGCGATTGGACGGATGCCGGATCCTCATCGGTGAGGGCAGCGGCGGAGCCAATACCTGGACCGCGTTCGAGCAAAACGGATACGTGGACCTGGCCCGTCGCTTCGATGCAAAGCTGGTGAATTTTGACGAAGTGCAGGTGGTGCGAAAACCGATCCCCGCTCCGCTGCATTTTACGGAATTGCCATTTGCACGCACCGTTTTCGATGTGGATTACCTCATCAGCGCGGCCAAATTGAAGATTCATTCCCTCGCTCAGGTCACGCTTTCTCTGAAGAATATGTTCGGCTGCGTGCCGCGCAGTGAAAAACTCCGGGTGCATCCTCACATCAACAGGGGCATTCTGGACATCGCTCAGGTGATCTATCCGGATTTTGCGGTCATTGATGGGATCGTGGGAAACGAGCGGGATGAGGTGGATTCCTTTCCCGTGCCCTCCGACATCGTCCTGGCCGGGGAAGACGCGCTCTCCGTGGATCAGATTGGATGCCGCTGTATGGGGGTTGATCCGGAGGAGGTAGAACACCTGCGTAGAGGCACGGAATTTTTTGGCCCGCGAGCCATCGAACTCCTCGGCCCTTCCCTCTCCGAAGTCGCAAGGACCTATAACCGCAAGCGAAGTCGGCGCGGACAGTGGGCGCTTTGGGGGAGTCGGGTGTTGGGATGGGTGAGGCGTTAGGCAATGAATAATGAGTAATGAACAATACCAAGCCCCATCGCCCAAATTCAGGGAAGGGCATTGTTCATTGGGTTGAGAGAGGTTGACGTGGAAAAATTTAGCCTTTATGCACTGATAACATGTGGCTGGATCATATTTTGGATACGATTTTTGCGTCCTTATCTGTGCAAACGGCTGAGTTGGTTTCGGGCTCCATCTCGTCTGATAACACGTCTTATGCCTTGGGTCTCGGTGTTGATCGTAGTATGTATGGTGGAAAAAAGTTCTCCGTTCACGCTTGGATTGAGCGTTCAGAACTTGGGAAAAACATGGCTTGTTACTGTTCTGGCGTCTGTTTCAACCGTTCTTGTAATTTATGGTCTGGCTAAGTTTTGGAAGAAATTGGGGCACCTTCGCATAGAGGGTGATTCGCTCTATTATGTGGGGAATACCATGCCCCATTCCATAATTACCCCCAGTTTTATATACAAGTACCTCCATACACAATTCCTATATGTGGCGCTTCCTGAAGAAATCACGTATCGAGGTTTTCTGCTCTCCCGGTTAATGCTCAGTTGGAATCCTGTAATCGCGATCTTCGTTTCGTCCGGTTTCTTCATTTTCGCTCATATAGATAGACCTCTTATGGCACTCCAGGTCTTTATCTTTGGCCTGATCTTTGGCATGGCTTTCTTTTACAGCGGAAATATTTATCCGTGTTTTGTAGCACATACGCTCTCAAATCTTGTGGGTGCTTTAATCCTCAAGCATGTTGCTCAACACTAAGTTGATGTGATCCACCTTGCAGCTCGCAAGCAGGTTTTATGAAAACAGTTCTCCTCATCGCGTACTACTTCCCTCCTTCCGGAGGTCCCGGCGGACAACGAATACTCAAGTTCGTCAAATACCTCCCGGAATTCGGGTATCGGCCCATCGTGCTGACGGTCACCAAGGACGCTGATTTCCCGGCAAGGGACGAAAGTCTTTTCTCGGAAATTCCTTCCACGACCCGGATCTACCGGAGTTTTATTCTGGAACCTTACCATCTGTACCGGCGCATTACCGGACGGGGAAGCGAAGAAGCCATAGACATCGCCACGCTGGAAAAGGGGATGCGTCGGGGATTAGGGGAACGCACGGCATCTTGGGTGCGCGCCAATTGCTTTATCCCGGACGCGCGGATCGGCTGGCTGCCCTTCGGAGTTGAGCGGGGGCTGGAGATTATTCGGCGAAATCGGGTGGACGTGATCTTCACTTCCTCGCCGCCGTACACGGTCAGTTTGATCGGGATGATGCTCCACATGATCACGGGGAAACCGTGGGTCGCGGATTTCAGGGATCCGTGGACCGGCTTTCTGTCCGCGCCTCAGCGGCGTTTTGCTGCCCGCAAGATAGATCATGCGCTGGAGGGCGCGGTGGTTCAGAAGGCGGATCGG
>MVCQ01000121.1 GCA_002059205.1 Candidatus Latescibacteria bacterium 4484_107 | reverse complement strand
ACGGCGCTGGTTTTTATGGGCTGGGATCGTTCCGGGTCTGCTGAAAAATTTCAGGAAGGGGCCAAGTACGTGGGCGCGGCGGGATGCAGGTGCCATCAACAGGAGCGATTGGGCGGGCAGGTGCCGCGATGGACTGGTACTCCTCATGCCCGATCTTACCTGGTGTTGGGGACCGGCTGTCCTGAGATGATCGAGGCGGAAGCAAAGGGGATGGTGGAAGTGGGGCATGGGAGGGGCGTTGCTCAGGAGGCGATGCGCCTGGGGGAAGACACCCACTGTTTGCAATGTCACGCCACGGCGGCTGCAGTGGATACTACTTTCTTAGAGCCGACGTTTCACATCGAGGACGGCGTCCAGTGCGAGGCGTGTCATGGGCCGGCAAGCGGACACGTAGCCGTGATGATGGGCAAGAAGGGAATATCGCCAACGGAAGCCCGACTCAAGAGGCCGACTAAGGAGGATTGTATGGCGTGTCACCACGAGAAGCCTTCGCACGCCGGCTTGAAGGGGAAGCCGTTCGACATCAAGAAGGCGTGGAAGAAAATTGCGCATCCGATGCCGGAGAAGCGGAGGGAGTAAAATGCATCAGGGCGGAGCGTTGAATTCAAATCGGGCAAAAAATTGCCCTCCTACGAAAACATGGTGAAGACAAAATAGAAAGGAACTATGACCAATTTGAAAATAGCACGCTTCGGCGACCGAAACAGCACAACCCAAGTAACACGGATTGACGGGGTTGGGAGCACGGAACTCTATATCTGCGTCCGCCCCACGCATGATGAAGGACGGTTTGACGAGCAGGCTCTTTCGATGTACGACAATCTGTTCAAGGTGTTGTCCGAGCATGGAGCGGGGCCGCGCAACGTGATCACCGAAAAGATATTCTTCAGCGACGTAGATCGCCAGTTTTTGGATCTCGGGGGGATCCGGAAGAACTGGTACAACCGCACTATGCACACCGCCCAGTACCTGCCGGCGACCATCTTTCTGCACCAGCCTCCATCTCAACCGGGCCGGCTGTGCGAGCTTCAGGTTTATGTGCTCTTTCCCACCGGGGGCGACGAGGTGAAAGTGCGCACGTTCGACCGGATGCCGGGGCTCGCTTCGGGCAAGGTGGTGGAACATCGCGGACTTCGCCATCTGTATCTGACCAATCTCACGGGCGGCGAAGACACCGATGACCTGAGTTTTTCCGCCCAGGCCGAGGATATGTTCGCACGGGCCGAGACGCTGCTTAATAGAGAGGGCCTCTCCTTTCCCGACGTGGTCCGAACCTGGATCTACGTCAATAACATAGAACGGGATTACGACGAGCTGAACCGGGTGCGGACGAGGTTTTTCCGCGAGCACGGGGTAAGCCGCCTGCCCGCGAGCACCGGCATTCAGGGTGCAACGTATCCGAGAGAGCGGGGCTGCGCGATGGATCTGTATACGCTGGTGGGGGATCCCCCTCTGGAAATCGAGGTGATGCACGCGGCCACGATGGACGAGGCGTGCGAATACGGTTCCTCCTTTTCCCGGGGGATGAAGGTGGTCCGGGAGGATCGGACCGTGCTCTACCTTTCGGGCACGGCCAGCATAGATACCGAAGGCATGGTGCTTCACGTGGGGGACATAGAGGGCCAGGTGCACCGGATGCTGTTGAATGTGGAGGGGTTGCTGGAAGCTCAGAACGCCACGCCCGATGACCTCGTCACGGTCATCACGTACCTCAAGAAGCCGGAGTTCCTGGCTCCCTTTTACCAGGTCTATAAGGAGCGCTCCTTTCCCCAGGACGCTCCGAATACCGTATCCGTGGCCGACGTCTGCCGGTCGGATTGGCTCTGCGAGATCGAGACCATTGCGGTTATTCCCTCAGGAAGGTAGGAGGATAACGTGCTCTTGCAGCAGAGTACGCAGAGCGTGCGGAAAAAGAAAGTGGGAAAGTGAGACCCCTCTTTCCAACGCTCCCATTTCCATTGGCGGTTACTTTGTTTGATCCGTGAAAATCCGTGTAATCCGTGTTCCTTTGCTTTTGGTTTTTTTGCGTCTTTGCCGCGTCGTGAACGCTGCGGGGCAAACCCCAAAATCAAAATGAGAACGTCACGTACGCTTCAGTCCTGAGCGGATCGGGATCGGGCATTCCCCGCGAAGAAAGGCGGTGAGCTATGCGCCAGGTGCTTATAGGCGGAACACGCGTCACCGGTCTGTGTATCGGCGGGAATCCGTTCAGCGGCTTTTCGCACCAGGGCGCCCAGCGGAGCCGGGAGATGGTGGAATACTTTACGCCAGAACGCATCAAAGAAACCCTGCGTGCGGCGGAGCAGGCGGGCATCAATACCTTTTTTGGCCGCACGGACGATCACATTTTCGGCATCCTGCGTGCGTATTGGAAGGAGGGCGGGACTCTGCAATGGTTCGCGCAGGTATCTCCCGAACCGGGCAAGCCGGATAGTTGGAGGACTTGGCTGAAGGCGGCATTGGACCTCGGCGCTTCCGGCGCTTATATACACGGGGGAGTGGTGGATTTCTGGGTCGCGAACGGGTTGTTTGACTTTTTTTTCGAAGCGCTAATCATGATGCGCGAAGCCGGTGTGGCCGCAGGGTTTGCCGGGCATCAGCCCGAGGCGCACGCGTGGATCCGCGATCATCTCGACGTGGATTTTCAGATGTGCAGCCACTACAATCCCACGGATCGCTCCGATCATGCGGAGCACATCTCGGAGGGCGAAGTCTGGGAGGAGGAAGATCGCAAAAAAATGCTCCGTGTGATTGCCACGATTGAGAAGCCGGTCGTCCATTACAAGGTGTTCGCGGCGGGCAATAAACCCATCCTGCCCGCGTTCGAGGTTTTGGGGAAGCGCATGCGAAAGAGGGACGTCTGTTGTGTGGGCGTATTTCCGAAAGACGATTCCCAGATGCTCTCCAAAGACGTGGCCCTGTTCGAACAGTACGTGGACGGACATCCGGAATAACGATTTCGTGAAGAGCGGGTATGAACCGATCGTTCCCATTTTGTGGTCGACGCCGTCCGCGTGGTCGGCGCAAAGAGAACCCCGCACCCTTCTATTACGGGGGAACGCACGATGGAACGTTTTATCATCGAAGGAGGACAGCCGCTAACGGGAACGATCCGTCCGGCGGGAAATAAGAACGAGGCGCTGGGGGTGCTTCCAGCGGCACTTCTGACCGACGAGCCGGTGATGTTGGATCATGTGCCTCAGATCGGCGACGTGCTGACTTTGCTGGAAATTTTGAGTGACCTTGGTGTCGAGATCGAGCGGCTGGGGGAACACAAGATCGTGCTGGATGCTTCCGGGGTTTCCAAAACGGAACTCCAGCCCGAACTGTGTCACCGGATCCGGGGTTCTATGGTGCTGGCCGGACCGATGCTGGCTCGATTGGGTGAGGTGCGTCTGCCGCGCCCGGGCGGAGATCGGATCGGTCGCAGGCGCGTGGATACGCACGTGATGGCGCTGGAGGCGCTGGGGGCTCAGACGGAGCTTTCCCGGAACTACGTCATGCGCACAAAGCGGGGCCTGAAAGGGGACGATATTTTGCTGGACGAGGCGAGCGTGACCGCCACAGAGAGCACGCTGATGGCCGCCACGACGGCGCGGGGCACGACGATTCTCCGCAACGCGGCCTCGGAGCCGCATGTGCAGCAGCTTTGCCGGATGCTGAATCGGATGGGCGCGCGGATCGCGGGGATCGGGAGTAACGTGCTGACCATCGAGGGCGTGGAGAAGCTGCACGGCACTCAGCACACCATCCAGGCGGATTATATGGAGGTGGGCAGCTTCATCGGGATGGCCGCGGTGACTGGAAGCGCGGTTCGGATTCAGCGGGCCACGCCTGAAAATATGCGGATGGCGCTGATGGTTTTCGAGCGGATGGGCGTCCACGTGGACATTCAGGGAGACGATCTGTGGATTCCGGGGGGACAGCGTTTGCGGATCAATCCGGATCTGCACGGAGCCATCCCCCAGATCTACGATGCGCCCTGGCCGGGCTTTCCCGCCGATCTGATGAGCATCGCGCTCGTCGTGGCCACCCAGGCCGAGGGCACGGTGCTTCTCTTCGAGAAAATGTTCGAGGGCCGCATGTTCTTCGTGGATCGCCTGATCGGGATGGGCGCCGCCATCGTGCTGTGCGATCCTCATCGCGCCGTCGTGGTAGGCCCTTCCACGCTCTATGGAGATGAACTCATCAGCCCGGACATCCGGGCCGGCATGGCCCTCCTGATCGCGGCCATGTGCGCCGAGGGAACCAGCGTCATACATAACATTCGCCAGATTGACCGGGGATACGAGCGCATAGACGAACGCCTGCGGGCATTGGGCGCGAAGATCGAGCGGGCAGAGTAAAAAATGGCCAAAATGGTCAAAATTTCAAAGATTTCAAAAATTGCCTCCTATCCCAAGCCCACGGAACACCCTCACGTCACCAATTACCAGTCACCAATTCTCGGAGCATGATGGCACAGAAGTTGGAAGAACAGAAAACGGTTCGGAAAGCGATGCCGTTCCTGGATCACCTGGAGGAGTTGCGCTGGCGGATTCTCAAGGCGTTGATCGCCGTGTTCGCCGGGGCGCTCCTCTGTTTTTTTCTTTCGGATCGTCTCGTGGAAGTACTGGTCGCACCAGCCCGGTCGTTGAGTACGCCGCCCAAGCTGATTTTTCTGAAGCCGGTTGGGATGTTTCTGGTTCGGTTGGAGGCTTCGCTGGTGGGAGGAATCCTGTTGGGGCTGCCCGTCGTGTTATACCAGATGTGGGCGTTTGTGGTTCCGGGGCTTTTCGAGCGGGAGCGCCGCACCATCCCGGCGCTGCTTGTTGCTTCCATCCTCTGTTTTTCGGCGGGTGTTTTGCTGGCCTATTTCGTGGTGATCCCCATTGCCCTTCGGTTTATGATCGGCATGGCAACCGACTACGTGGAGCCTCAATTCGACATTGGCCGGTATATCAGCTTTATCCTCCGGCTCTTGGTCGCATTCGGCGTGGTGTTCGAGCTTCCCGTGTTCTCCTATTTTTTCTCCAGTATGGGGATCCTGACGCCTCGTTTTTTGCGCCGGAACCGCCGGTATGCGGTGGTGGTGATCGTCGTCCTGGCTGCGGTGATTACGCCGCCGGACGTGGTCTCGCAAATTTTGATGGCCGGGCCGTTGCTTCTGTTGTACGAGGTGAGCATCCTGGTATCCGATGTGGCGCAACGGACAGGAAGAAGCTGAGTGTGTCTGAGGGGGTTGTCCCTTGGAAGCACGACCTGACACCCTGGTCTCCTTTCCTGAGAGGGAGGGGGATGGGGGCAAAGAAAAGGGACAAAAGCTTCTTCGGGATCGCCTTCTCTATCTTGTCCACCCTTTTGGTTTCTTTGCCCGTCGCCATTCTTTCGCTTTACTTGGCCCTCGCCAGCAGCTCGTGCACGATCTTTGGATACTCCTCGAAAGTTACTTCCCTTCCTTGAGCCATTTACCCACGAGTCCTTCTCCCTATTTATCATCGGATATCAGCGGCAATATGTTTTAGTGGATGGCGTTCTCAGAGCGCCGCAAACCTCCCACAGATTTGGAACCTGCAGGAGGTTACACGCGT
>MVCQ01000120.1 GCA_002059205.1 Candidatus Latescibacteria bacterium 4484_107 | reverse complement strand
GGTCCGGCGTTTTACAGATCTCTACCCGCCGGACGCGTGGAAAAGAAAGGGCCGCACTGGTCGCGGCAATCGGGCGCCCCTGCTTAAAAAAGTCCGGGATGCGCGGTATGAACTAACGAACTACCCCGCCGCAAGGAGCGGGGTATCTATGAAAGCATTGAACGCCCCAGGGAGCGGGGTATTAAACCCAGGCTGCGAAACAAAAAGCTGCTCCTGGGACGGTACGGATACACGCTCAATGAAATCGGAAAACACTGCAGGTTTCGCAGGATAACACTCCGCGGGATAACGCGCAAGGGATCATAAGCCTCACCTCAGCGACCATCCAGCGGACTCCGTACTCCTTGGCCTCCTCGATTCAGCATATGGGTGTAGATCATCGTAGTACGTACATCCTAATGCCCCAGCAGCTCCTGGATGGTCCGAATGTCGTACCCATTCTCGAGTAAGTGCGTGGCGAACGAATGCCGAAGCGCATGGCAGTGCACTGGCCTGGCGATCCGTGCTTTATACGCCGCTTCTTTGACCGCGCGGAGGCTGTAGTGCCGGGTTCGAATGGCCGCACGCACTGGGTCGAACAGTTTGGGCTTCCGTTCGTTCGAGCGATGGTTCATCGAAGGATTTCGGCTGGCGGCTAAGAGAAAACATAAAGAGAGTGAATCACTTACGAAGTATAACGAATCCGCTTTCTCCTGTCAAGAAGAAAATGGCCGCGTTGCAAAATAAGTCTCGGAAGGGCATGGTCTGCGACGTTAGCCCAAAGCAAGAACCTCCCGCAGATTTCAAATCCGCGGGAGGTTGGGTAAATCGCCCTTCACTCCTCCGAAGCGTCCACCGCTCGCATAAGCGCTTTTATATATCCCAGCGCAAACGCTATTCCGCGCTGCACTCCCGGACCGTCCCCCGCGACCCTGGGCGTGTGATCGGGCATGATGGTACCGGTATATCCGACTTCCTTGTACGCACGCATCGCCTCCAACATGTCCACGTCTCCATCGTCTATGAAGCTCTCGTCGAACCGGGGAATGAATCCCTTCACATTGCGAAAGTGCACGTGATGGATCTTGCCTCTCGAGCCGAAATACCGGATCGCGGCGATCACATCTACCCCCATCTCGGCCACCGTACCCTGGCAGAAATTCAACCCGTTAACCTCACTCGGCACCGTCTCTATCAATCGCTTCATTCCCTCCAAGCTGCCCAGCACCCTCGTCTCGCCCTTCAGCGTGGGAACCGGGGGATCATCGGGATGACACGCCAGTTTAACGCCGGCCCGCTCTGCAACCGGTACGACGTGCTCCAGAAAATAGGTGATGCGTTCTCAGACCGCTTCCTCGCCGGCCTTGAACTCCGGTTCCGGCGGGGCCTGTTTTGCCCTGTCATAATCGAAATACCGTGTCAAGGCGCCCCCCCGTGCCGAGGGTTTGGTCTCTGATCCAAAGACCCCCGAAAGATTAAACACGTACTCCACCACCGGAATGCCTTCCCCTCCGAGGATCTCGATGGATCGGCACACATCCTCGATCTCCCGGTCCCGCTCCGGGCGGCCTAAGCGGATGTTCCAGTGTTGCGTGCCCGCCCCTTGGGGAAGCAAGCCCACTCCGATCCGGAGACCGTGGCTCTCTATCCGTTCCTTCGCCTTCACCAGTTTTGGACGTTGCACCGGTCCCCGCTGGCGCTCATCCATGAAGTCCCCCGCATTCACCTTCAGATGCGTCACGCCGAACTGCTTTGCGAACAGAAGGGTCTCCTCCGATAAATCCTGCACTCCAATGGTCAGCTTCATGGGATGTTCTCCTTGGTGAGCAGTGAGTGGTGAGTGGTGAGTAGTGAGTAGTAAGTAGTGAGTGGTGAGTGGTGGCCCCTCCCCAAATCACCAATTTTCCGGGGGTCAATAGCGCATCGGATCCCCGGCATTTACCGCCTTGCACATCCGGCCATATACGAGGGCATTGTAATGGTCAATGAGGGTGCTTCCGGGTGGGACGATTTCGTCAATCCGGGTCCGTTCTTCGTCGCTCAGCTCCACCTCGCACGCCTTAAGCGCCGCTTTTAGATGCTCCACGGTGCGCGGCCCGACAATAGGAGCGGTGATCCCCGGTCGCTGCATCAGCCAGGCGTGGGCCAACTCCGAAAGCGTAATGCCCTTCGCCTCAGCCATAACGAGGAGCTTCTCCACCACATCCAGCGTCTCAGGCGCGAAACGCTTGTTCCTTGATGAATCCACCTTTTCATAGCGGCTGCCCTCAGGCGGCTTCTCTCCCTTGCGATACTTCCCGGAAAGAAACCCTCCGGCAAGCGGAGAGAAAGTCACCAGACCGATGCCGTGGCGCATGCAGGTCCACACCAGTTCGTTCTCGATACTGCGGTCCAGAAGATGGTACGGCGGCTGCTCGGCGACGATCCGGGGAAGCCCGCCACGCTCACTTAATGCCAGCGCCTCCATAATCAGCGGTACGGGCCACTTGGAGGTGCCGATATACAGAATCTTGCCCTGACGCACCAGCGTCTCCAGCGTATTTAGAATCTCCTCCACCGGCGTGGTCATATCCACAACGTGAAGATAGAAGAGATCTATGCGATCCGTCTTGAGACGGCGCAGACTGGCCTCGCAGGCGCGCGTAAGGTGATACCGGCTCGCTCCCCGATCGTTCGGCCCGTCTCCCATGCGCGCCACCGCTTTGGTGGCGAGAACGACTTCGTCCCGCCGGCCGCTTTGAGCGATGGCCTTGCCCACGATCTCTTCGGAGACGCCTTTCGCATACACGTCTGCCGCATCTATAAAGTTGATGCCCGCATCCAGCGCCTCGTGCACGATCCCGATGGCGGTCTTCTCATCGGTCCGTCCGCCGAAATTCATGGTGCCCAAACATAACTTTGAGACCCGGACTCCGCTTCGACCAAGCTGGCGATATTCCATGACAATTTCTCCTTGATTTCTTGTCCGTTTATCGTAGAAATGCAGCGTTTGCAGGGGTTATCGCATGCGCCGCGAAAAGTGAAGCGTGAAACGTGAAAAGCGGGTAGAGGCAGAGCTAAAGATGGGAGGTCTTACCTTTGCCTTTAGCTTTACCTGCCTTTGCCTTTCTCTCTATGCTCTGCCTCGAAAATAAGCTGGCGTGACCGTGAGAAAGTGAGGCGGTGAGCCTCCTTCGTCTCCTCACTTTCTCACTTTCTCACTTTCGTCTGTTTCATCCCTGCAATCCCGCGATCAAATCCTCCGAAGTGACCGAGTATCTCCCGAACATCTCCAGAAAAAGGATCGCCCCGCGCGTCTGCCACAACGCATCGTGCGTTTCAAAGGACTCCATCCCCGTAGTGCAATCCCGCACAATCGTGATCTCATACCCGCGCTTCCCCATCTCAAGCGTCCCGTAATCCCGCAGCAACATGCAAGCATTGGTATTAAATCCCACATAGAACAGAAACAGAATGCCCTGCTGCGTGCAATAGCGATGCAATTCCTCCCCCGTGGCAATCACCGCTTCCGCTCCCGTGGGTTGGATCGCGGGATGCATGGTCAGCCCGGCGCGAAACGCTTCCCGCTCTTTGTCTCTCAACTCCGTGGGACGTGCATACTTCTCATACACTCCGGACTTGCTGCCAAACGCACTCGGTGGCCAGTTCTCCTCGGACTCCCCGGACAGTTCCTCCTCAGCGATCAACCGCACCCAGGCCGGGTGCTTTTTCGCCAGATCCGGAGCGGGCGCATGGATGACTTGCAGGCCGGCATCGCGGCAAGCGCTCAGCAAAGGCCGAATCTTCTCCTGAATGATTGCTTCGGCACGCGCCGCGGTATCTTTGAGATAATGCCGGTCCCAGACGTCCACTAACACCAGCGCGGCCTGCGAGAGCGGGATCTCCCAGTCCAGATAAGCATAGCCGGTATGGGTCTCCGCCCATTCCACACCCGGATCAACATGCCAACGATAGTAGCGGGGCCTGATGTGCAGGCTCTTTTCCCCGCCATTCCTCCTTTGCGCCAGGCGCTCATTTTCCCGGCTTGAGCCGATGCCCGCAACCTCGTCCGCCATATTTGTGCCTCCCCTGTAGGATAGTGAACGCCTCAGTCCCGATCCAGAGAGTAGCGTGACGATGAATCGTCCCACTACTTGTATAAAACCCGCTGAACCGGGCTAATAGCTCGCTTCAACGAGATTTTCATTACGAAGCGGGAGAATTCATTCCCACGCGCTTAGCTTTGCGGAAAAGGGGCTGAGAGTTCGTCAGACATTCAGCTTGCCCAGAGCCGCCAGATCCTCATCCGTCAACG
Source organism: Candidatus Latescibacteria bacterium 4484_107 (assembly GCA_002059205.1). GTDB lineage: Bacteria > Latescibacterota > 4484-107 > 4484-107 > 4484-107 > 4484-107. Next base: position 1,310 of record MVCQ01000120.1, on the reverse strand, counting down.
TGGAGTATGGAAAGATCATAACTCCTTGCGCGCCCTCGTCCCGGACGGCCTCTATCTGCTCGATCAGCGCTTCGGTGCTGAGATTGGAACGAGAGCTGTTCTGGCCCAATCCCTCCCACAGGGCACAGTTGCCCTTCACATGAGCCAAATGCGTCTTCGTCCGCTTCTTCAACATCAACAGACTGTTGGTATAGGTCATCGGAACCACGGAATCCAAAAGCCCCTTTTCGGTCCACTCGGCCCAATCCTGTCCCTGGTTGACGATGCACTCCGGATAGTCCATAAACACGGCCCCGGAAAGCGCGCACTCCCTTTTCCTGGCTGCGGCGGAAAGCGCCTCCACAAACGTGGTGATCTGGGCGACGCGCCATTCGATCCATTGGACCCACGCGGGATGTTTGCGGTTGCGGCCTCGCTGCGCGGACTCGTCAAACCCGGAAAATCGGCCGATCTCCACAGGGTCTGTTCCCGTCTCCTCTTTGAACCGGGACCGGCACCTCGGGCAGAAACACACATTGTCCAGATTGTACCGGATGTAGTCCATATAGACGCCATTCACGTCGTAGTTGTCCATGATCTCCTCAAAAATGCTCAGCTCATATTGCCGCACCTTTTCGGACGCCGGACACGCCCAGGGGGTGGGCTCGCCGTCTATGGTCATCGCCCGCAGGCTTGCATCGCTCTGAATAAGGGCGGAGTTCTCCCCTTCCGGAAAGACGCAGACCTGAGCGTATACCTGCAGCCCGGCGGCCCGGCCCTTTTGCACGATCACAGTCAGTGGATCCCACTCCGCAAACTGAGGATGCACCTTCGCGATGTGGCTGTGATAGAACGCCTCGCCCCCGATCTTCACGTGGGGCAAGAGGATGTCGAACCCAGCTCCAGCCAATCGGTCCACCATCACACCCACGCTATCCGGCCCGTCCGCATGATCGCTGTTCGGATGCGTGGTAATCGTCATTTGAAATGCAGCCATTTGAATCCCTCCTTTAAATTTACAGCCATCACGATGATAATCCCTTTGGCTTGTGTCCCGGCGCTAATCGCCACAAACCGGCATCTTTGATTCCGACACGATCGAGCATGATAAAAGCCTTTTCAAAATTGGTTTCGTAATGCGCACCGTGACGGTCGGAGCCTATCGCGAGCTTGGCCTCCTCTGACTTGATGGTAATGAACAATGAGCAATGAAGAATGCCCCGCCCCATCCTTAGACGTCGCAACTCAGAAGAGGAGAAGCATGCCCCTCATTGCTCATTGCTCATTCACCATACTTCTCTTTGGGTACCCGATATTGCGAAGTGAACGCC